>BMAH01000043.1 GCA_014132615.1 Gammaproteobacteria bacterium | reverse complement strand
TTTCTGTAGTGAAAAAGTCTTTAACCGAACTTAAGTTATTTTTTAATAACCAATCTAATTTAGTTTGGTCATCATATTGTGTTGACGTCTTCGTATCAATTTGCAAACCGCCATAAGAACTCACTTTTCTATTCCTATCAAATTGATCTTGCAAAATTTGACTAGGTGCATAAGTGATACCTAATTCATTTAGCACCTCATGACTACCCGCGTTTGAAAATTTATTGTTAATAACTTTAGATAATTGAGATTTAATAAAAGCAAAATTATTATTATAAGCCATTGCTTTTAACTTTTGCTCATCGGGCAATTGGCTAGAACCTTCTTTATCATCGTAAATGGTAACTACCTGGTTAGCATCTAAAAATGAAATAATTTGATTATAAGCAGTGAGCATATTTTGCAATGCAGATTTAATACCATCTGTTGCACTTTTATCTCCTGGAGTAATATTAATATTTGCTGTGCCGCTTGAAGCAAGCAAAGTAAAACTTAGTCCATCCATGACATCCGTAATCGTATTTGACGATCTTACTTGGTTTAATCCGTCAAAAGTAAACTCTGCATTTTTAGCAGTAACTGTTTCTGCAAAATTAAAATTATTACCAGGATCACCAGAGATAGTAATTTGATTAGCTTCACCTTCCTTAGAGGCTAATACTAATTTATATTTCGTATCACTACCTGAGGTAAAGCTCACTATAGAGGCTGTTAACCCTATATTATCTGAAGAATTATTGATTTTATCTCTTACTGTTTCTAATGTGTCTGCAGTTTCTATTTGCACTGAGAAATTAGTAGCAGGTGTTGCAGTATTTGCAAAATTAAGCGTTTGATTAAAGCCTAATGCTTGATTTCTACTATTGAAATCCACATTAGATACTTGACGCTGTGCAACCGCCAACTGTGAAATAACAACAGTATGATTACCAACTGCTACATCATTGTTAGTAATCGATACATTACCCACTGCTGTCGTATTAGAAGAACTTGCTTGATAGGCAATAGCATCGAATGACTTAGAAAAATTAGCAGCTTGTGTTTGAAAATTTGTAAATAGATTTTTTAATGCATTATATCCAGTTAACTGAGTTTGCTCCGCTTTTTTCATTAATTCCATGCGAGTTAATGGAATATATTGCAATCTATTATTTAAAATATTTTCTACTGTTTCTGCAATATTATAATTTATGCTTATGCCTAGATTGCTCATTCTCGCCTCTATTTATCAATTCATTATTAACATTATCCGGGACATAATCCTTATGCCCCGGATCCTTAGGTGCTAACCCAATAACTTTAATACTAATTGTGGTGATGAATTAGCTTGAGCTAACATCGCGATATCTGATTGCATTAATATGCTGTATTTAGCCATATTTGCACTTTCAGCAGCGTAGTCAGCGTCTAAGATAGCGGATTTAGCAGCACTTAAGCTGGTTGCATACGTATTATTGTTTGCAATAGCAGAGTTTAAGTTAACTGCATTAGCGCCTAATGTTGCTAAACCAGTCGTTAATGTTTCGATAGCAGTACCAAGGCTACCAATAACGTTAAACGCAATACTGGATGATGTTAATGCACTACCAGAGATACCTAATGAGCTAGCACTGGTTGCAACGAGGTTGATGGTGATTTGGTCGTTGCTAGTTGCATTTGCACCGATTTGAATGGTGATAGAACCACCATTTAAAATGGCAACGTTGTTAAAGTTGGTAGCTGACGCGATACGGTCTACAGCGCCTAATAATGCTTGATATTCAGCATCAAGGTTAGCTAAGTCACCCGAACCGTTAGTACCGTTAGCAGCTTGCACTGCTAATTGTTTCATTAACTGAAGGTCAGCTAAGATTTCTTGCATGGCTCCTGAAGCGGTTTGGACTAAGTTCACACCGTCCTGAGCGTTTCTTGAACCTACATTCAAACCGTCGATGTTTGATTGCATTGTATTTGCAATAGCCAAACCAGCTGGGTCATCGCTTGACATGTTAATGCGTTTACCAGAGGACAGTCTTAATAATGTATTTGATAATTGCGATTGGTTTTTAGCCAAATATTGCTGCGCATAAAGCGAGCTAAGGTTTGTGTTAATCGTAAGAGCCATGTGAATCTCCTTGAATTGTTAATCTTCTTCTTCCTCTTAGGTTATCGACAGGAGATTCACTAACTTAAATGTAATTTTTACTTATTAATCAAGCATAGGTATCTATCAAAGAATCAATAGTTTGCGTTCCGGTAGTAGAATTACCCTTTTTAGCATGCTTTACTTCCTCGTCTTCTCTAGCTACTTCTTGAGATTGACGTTGGGCATGTTGGTCTGTATTGGCATTAGATTGAGCAGTTTGCACATTAATTTCTATATTGGACAAATGAATATCTGCTTGGCGAAAATTTTCACGTAATTGCGCAATGTTTGCTTGAACTATTTCTTTTAACTGATTGTTTTCAGTAGTGATAATCAATTCAGCAGTATTTTTATCAACTTTTAACTTTGCAACAATTGCGCCTAATTCTGGTGGATGTATTTTTATATTGGCATTGTAAACTTCTTGTTTTAATGAACCGACTACTTCTGGCTGCAATTGAATAGTTAATTCATATTCTGGCTGCTTAACAGGATCGACTGTTTTTACCTGAGGTAACAGAGTAGATGAAGAAAGTTGAATTTTATTTCCCGGCTGCATTACAGCAATATTGCTTAATTCTATTAATGCGTTAACAGGCGCATTATTATTCAATTTTGGTACTACCCCTTTTTCTGATTTAAACTTCATAGTTAAGTCAGCGCCTGTTGCCTGCTCAACAACACTAGCAGAGGGAATAGGGTTTAGTTTTTCCATCATCATGGAAGAAGTTAAGTCTAAGTCTTTTTTACTTGTGATTTCCTTAGTTAACTTATCACCAGCATTGGCTAAAGATGGCTGATAATCTATTTGCTTAGGCTTTTCTGATTCAGAAA
>BMAH01000042.1 GCA_014132615.1 Gammaproteobacteria bacterium | reverse complement strand
TCTAGGTCCCGATGACCAAATTGGAATAACCACACCACTGCCGCTAACAAATTGCGACATATTATCTGGCGCACCGAAGAAATAGACGCTAGAACTTTGAGTAGCTGAAGCAAAGATTCGGTTGCTTGCCGTTACATTAATATGGGACAAACGAGCTGCACGAACATAAGCATTTTGTGCACACAGATATTTGCCTAAGAAACTAGCTCTATCCGTCGTGTTTACAAATAAATCTGTCGTTGCACCAGCAAGACCTACACGGGCATTTTGTGAAACATAAACATACATATACTGGCTGTTCACAGGGAATGCATACACACAGGTTTGGCCACTAGCACGTATTTCACGAATATTGGCTTGCCCATTGAGACTAACTTTGCCCATGCCGTCTGCATAAATACGCGTTGGCATTCTGCTATTTACGCCTATTAAATTAATGTCATTACGTCCATGGTGATTCACACACCTTACGTTTAACTTGCCGCTAATATTGACATTACCACCACCAAACGTAGACACGTCTAGTCCATTCGACGTTGCACCGAAAATATTAATATTACCAACGCCCGCATTGGTTACTTTATGCAAATTAGGATTACCAGCTAAATAAATATTACCGCTAGCATTTCTAGCCGATACGACACTTAGCGCATTACTATGCAAACGTATCCCTTCTATCGTTCCACAGCCGCCTAACTGCATAATGCTATTTAAATGATTCACTCCAATTCGAATAATGACTTTGCGAGTCGCTAAGGATTTTTTAGTTTGTATCAGATTCAGTGTATTACCACGTACATCAATTGCGATATCCCTTACACCTTGATTGGGCCCAAAAACATACACGTTACCGTGTTCGTAAGTGCCGTAAAGTTGAACTTGGAAGTCACCGTTGATTCTTATTTGACTAAAATCAGGCACTCTTACCATCATGGTGCTAATAGCTGCAGCACCTGGCGCCGTGCGATTAGACTCCTCTGTTACATTAGGATCGCCTGTTAAAAACCATCTATCCGCACCCTTTGACCAACTATTAGGAGATGAAGCAACCCCATTCATCCAATTTTCTTCCGCATAGGCATTTTTGATATAAGGAGCCCGAGGCGAGGTAGCGCAGCTGACTAAAAATACGGTGAATAAAAAAACCAGACTGGAGATGAGATAGCGTTTCATGGTTATCCTCATGGTCGCAATGTAAAAAATTTAACACAGTTTGGCTAATCAGTGCCAGATCTGCTTCTGCAACAAGTAAACATGGCCTTTGACTGGTATGGTTTCTTGAGTACGCAAGGTAGCAATTTCATAATGAATAAGGGTAAAGTGAGTTTGCTCGATTAACTTATCTAGATAGGCTTTAGTATGATTGAATCGACCTGAAGCAGTTATCTTATAATCTTCTCCTTCACCGGCTTCTGCATCGAAAAGAAAATAGCCTTTATCGTGCAAAGCATCGTGGACGGCAGTAAATACACTTTCTAATTCACCGAAATAAACTAACACATCCCCTGCGATGATTAAGTCAAATTGCTTTTTATGTTCCAAAAGAAAAGGCTTGATGTCACCTTGATACAGCTCTTGATAACACGCTTTTTTACCTGCTTCATCCAGCATTTTTTGGGAAATATCAACACCGACTAGTTTATTCGCTAGCGGTTTAAATAATTCACCGCATAACCCAGTACCACAACCTAAATCAAGAATTGCAAACTTAGTATCGGCAGGTAAGTAGCGAGTGGCTAGTTGATAAAAAAGTGCGGGCACTCGGTAGTTTAAACTTTGTAGCAAATGGGTGTCGAAATGATCCGCATAGGAATCAAACAAAGCTTGCACATATTCAGTGGGTGAAGCAGATAAATCTTTTTTGCCTAAAATAATATTAATCGTATGCTTAATAGCTTCATTTTGCGGTTGTAAGTTGAGCGCCGCCTTGTAATATTTTAGCGCTGTTTCTCTGTCTTTTCGCATTAGATAAATAAAGCCTAGATTATGATAGGCATCGAAGTGGTTAGGATCAATTTGTGTTACTTGATCGTAATAGTTAATAGCATCATCAATTTTTTCTTGCTGTACACTAATAACACCTAGATTAAATAATACTTGCGCATCATTTGCTTCAATATTTAACGCTTGCAAATAATGTTGCTTGGCTTTTTCTAATTCACCTAATTTTAAAAATGAAGTAGCTAAATTCACATGCGATTCTGCGTGATAAGGATGACTTTCTATGATGGTAGAAAATAGCTTTATCGCTTCCCTATACTTCTCTTCTTGCATTAGCAACAATCCTAGTTGAAACATAGCGCCAGGATGATGAGGCGCTAAATCTAAAATAGCTAGATAAGCTTGTTTCGCTTGCTCTGTTTTATATTCTCTTTGCAGTGCCAACCCTAAATTATAATAAGCATCAATGTAATCAGGTTGCACATCTAATGCTTGCTGAAAGGCTTGCACGGCCGCTGGATAGTTTTTATTAGCAAAATAAAGCGTACCTAAATTGTTAAAAGCTGCGCTAAATTGCGGATGTTGCTGAGTTAGCGTTAATAGTAAAGCAATGGCTTTTTCTATTTGCCCATTTAGCTTAAGTACATTGGCCAAATGAAGTATCAAACCTGGGTTATCGTTTGCTAAACTAGCCGCCTTTTCTAAATAATGCTGCGCTTGTTTAAGATCACCTTCCTCTACATAAATCATAGCTAAAAAATGCAGCGCATCGACATCATTAGGATTATCAGCAAGCATTGCTAAGTACGCATTACGCGCTTCAGTTAACTTACCATGCGCATGCCATTCTTTTGCTTGTTCTAATGTTACTTGCATGATTGCTTCTCAAAAATCATTGAGCCATTCGTTATTTTACCTTTAACCACAGAATCATCTGTGATTCTAATCACACCTGCTTTACCGACAAACGTTAATGTTCCCAAGATAACACTACTGCATTCCATGGTTAATTCAGGATTTGCATTAGTTGAAGAAATAGTCATGGAACCTTTTATGCGAGTACCGTGTAAGGAAATAGTATTCGCTTCTATATTCACATCTTTCTCAAACACCACATTATTCGCTTTAAGATTACCCTTAATGGAAACAGGTCCACCAATCTTTGTATTTTGCAAATCAGTATTGCCTACTATTTCAACAGCAGCTGCCGTCACATTGACTGCCGTTAAAGGCCCAACCACATTTATATTACCTTTCACTGTGGTATCTTTTAACACAGATGGACCTTGGCAAATAACACTTGGCACTTCTTCTTTGCCGTGATTACAAATATCAAAGCCAGTGTAAGCAAGTACATTTCCTGAAATAAAAAACAGCGTAGCTAGCAAGCTTAATAAGTACATTTTTATTCCTTAAAAGCAGTGATCATTGCTAGAAAAAGAATGGTAGATAGTAAAATTATAACGATTTATAGGAAAATCACCTATACCCTAAAAACTAACAGGGATAGTTTTTTTGGCAAAATCTAGGTACTCTAATTCAAGCTATCAAACATTTCTCGGAGCTATTATGGAAAAAGTAGCAGAAAATGATGCACCAGCAAACCAACATAAAATGACATCGAAAAGTCTGGTATTTGAGTTAGCAAAATTAGCTGGCATCACGATTAATGGCAATGAACCTTGGGATATTCAAGTTCATAATGAAAAGTTTTACGATCGCGTCATACAGGAAGCATCCTTGGGATTAGGTGAATCCTACATGGATAAATGGTGGGACTGCCCTCGTTTAGATATATTTTTTGAGAAAATTTTACGCGTTAATCTAGAAGAAAAAGTTAATATTCCTCTGCAATTTAAAGTGCATCAAATGCTTGCGAAAATCTTCAATTTTCAATC
>BMAH01000041.1 GCA_014132615.1 Gammaproteobacteria bacterium | reverse complement strand
GTATAGCATTAGGGGTTAATCTAAATGCTCTTGATGAACAAGGCTATACTCCCCTCATGCTTTTAGTACGCTTAGGTTGCCCACAATTTGCTAGAGCAATAGTACGCAATGGGGCAAACAAAGATATTCAACATAAAGATACCAAATTAACCGCGCTCGCCATGCTAGATGAGCTGGATTTATCTAAAAAAGTTAAAGAAGCTTTTAAGCGTTTATTAATTAACGAGCAACCTTTACACCAAACAAGAAATTATACTAAAAAAGAGAGTAAATCTTTGTCTAAGAGTGAGCAGAAGATTAAAGAGAAGGAAGCACAAATTGGTAGAAAGCGCAAAGCAAACACAGTAATTACAACCATACAACCTGTCTCAATAGAAAATGCCAAAAAAAATGAGACTGCAATAGAGAGTAACGCTTGCTTACCTGATTTAGTAACTACTCATGAAAAGGAAACTGTAAAGCCAATTTGCGACACCACCCCTTATCATTCAAGGAGAAAACGATCTCGTTCTCGATTTGGGTTTTTTGACACTAGCCCTATGCCAATAGCCAGTGATGCTACTCCCTTTTCAAATCTAGCTGCAATTGACATAACATTTGCTCAGCTTGCTGAATTAAATAATGAGGGGTATAACTCATTGAGGAGATCACTATTACCCTTTGAAGAAGAGGGTTTATCCCATACTAATGAATCAGGAGATTGGACAACAAATAGTGGGGATAGCGTCGCAGCAACATTTGCAACTGAATCTGATTCTGATGACGAAACTATTCCACCTCCCTATTCCCCTTGCACTCCTTAATCTTTTACAAATAGAAAAGGCAACCCTTGCCTTTTCTATTTAATTTATCGATTTATATTTATTTTCTTACCAAACTACCATTTGCATCCACGACATAATCATGACCGTTATGAGTAAAACTCACTAAACGTTTAAACGATAGCGACCCCTCTTTTACTTTTATAAGCGGATTACCTATTACATCTTTGGCTTCGGTTTTTAAGACATGGTCTTTGTTAATGGCAATCGTTAAAAATGCATGCTGAACTTTATTAGTACGCGAACGTATAAACTCTTCAATTTGATTTTTTTCTAAATAAATTGGACGGTTAACACTGTATTCATAAAACACAGACGGTGTTAACATTTTCTCCCATGTTTTAAATACGAGACCTTGCGCATTATAAAGATAAACATAAATTAATATTTCATTCTCAGCAAGCTCATTGACCTTTTTAACTTCCTGCCTTTGTAAAGCAGCCACGCCTTCTTCTACTTGCTTAGCTAGCGCTTGTAACCTGTCGCGAATAAAACGAAACTTATCACCCATTTGAAATTGCTCGCGCAAGATTTTGTCTTGCTCTAGCATGTATGCTGCTAGTTGCAATAGCTTTTCTTTTTGCTCGTTATTATCGTTAGCCATAGTTACATTCAGTTAACAGGAGAGAGGGGGGATAAAATTTTTCCATATTCTTCTGCAATTTTGTACAAACTTTCAGACATAGAAAAAAGATATTGCACAGAATTATTAGGGGTTGCCTTATCGCCAGGAGCAGCATTTTGCAAACCTGTCGCTAGTGCATTCGCTTGTTTTGCAATTTCTGTTACTGTCACTTTAGCAGATGCTGCAATAATTGCGATATCACTCATATTACCACCCCTGAAACCATCATTCCTTTATGTTTGCTGTTGCTCATCATCTGTCTCTGATTGTTCCGTGCCCTGCGCGCCACGGAAACCTAAATTTTGATTTTCTTTTATTTGATAATTTCTACGCTGCATATAAGCATTGCGCATGAAAACATATTTATCTATTGCCACTTCTTCCAACACGGATTGAAACTGCAGTAATTGTGCACGTCTATCTACTATGCCTAACGCATATAATTGATAACGGGTTGAATCCGGCTGGACGTATGGATAGATAGAGAAAGCAAAATAATCCACGGGCAATTCGATAGTATCCCTAAAAGTATTAGGACCAAAAAAAGGTAACACGACGTAAGTTGAATTCTTCCAACCGTATTTTGCAAGCGTTAAACCAAAATCATTAGCGTAATATTTAAGACCAATGCGCGATGCTACATCAAATAAACCACCGATACCAACGGTAGAGTTAACGAGAAAACGCCAAGTATCATTCGTCGTTTGATAAAAGTTAAGCTGTAAAATATCGTTAGCAATCGTGGTGATTTCACCTAAATTGTTAAAGAAATTATGTATACCTTCATTAAGCGGCTTAGGCATGATTTTGTTATAAAATTGGGCTACTGGTTTTACAATTAAGTGATCCAAACCATCATTAAAGGCAAATATAGGGCGGTTGATTTTTTCTAATGGATCATTAATGGGTGTTGGTGCATCCTCAGGTGCGGCCGGCGCTTCATCGATAGCCGTGGTTGGATTTGCCGCTGTTGCTGCATCTAATACAGCATCTTGGCTTAATGTGTCCAATGCTTGATCTGATGCGGCAGTTGAATCTGCAGTTACATCGCCTGTCGCTGTGACAATGCCTGTGGTGGATTCTGAGGCTGGCTCTTGTGCATAACTAAAGCTTGTGGCTAGTGCGGTTAATGCTAAGGCAAAGGTAATCGTCAGTATTGCTCTTTTATGCTTATTATTCATTTAATGATTCCGCAATTAGCCAAATTCATAGTTTAACGCTATCGAAAATAAATGTCGCGCGCAAGATAAGATTTCTCTATTGACTAATTTAAAACTATGCTAAAAATGTGAGCTTTAAAATTGAATTACATTCACTATGACTAAACAGTTACAAGGGCCGCTTGCTCTCATTATTTTAGATGGTTGGGGTTATCGCAAAGAAACTGAATTTAATGCCATTGCCGCTGCAAAGAAACCCAATTGGGATAAGCTTTGGCACCACTATCCACATACTTTAATCTCAGGATCAGGCCGTTGTGTGGGGTTACCTGATGGTCAAATGGGTAATTCAGAAGTCGGGCATTTAAACATGGGTGCAGGACGCATAGTGCATCAAGATTTAACAAAAATTGATTTAGCGATAGAAAATGGCGATTTTTTTAACAATCCTGTCTTAATTGCTGCATTTGAACAAGCAAAAGCAAATAACAAAGCAGTGCATTTAATGGGATTACTATCTCCTGGTGGTGTTCATAGTCATGAAAATCATTTACTCGCTGCTATTACCATGGCAGCTAGTCATCAAGTGCCCGCTCTTTATATACATGCTTTTTTAGACGGTCGCGATACACCCCCGCGCAGCGCGAAAGCATCACTCGCTAAAATTGATGCTCAATGTAAAAAAGCGCATTGCGGGCAAATAGTTTCTTTAATAGGCCGCTACTATGCTATGGATAGAGACAAGCGCTGGGATAGAGTGCAAAAAGCATACAATTTACTAGTGCACGGCGAAGCCTCGCATCACGCAACTACTGCTATTAAAGGCTTGGAACAAGCCTATGAACGCGGTGAAAATGATGAATTTGTAGAGGCTACGTCCATACATGCCAATAAAGCTCAACCTGTCACGATAGAAGATGGCGATATTGTCATATTTATGAACTTTAGAGCAGATAGAGCGCGTGAATTAACATTAAGCTTTATAGATAAAGATTTTAATGATTTTGATCGTGGACCTATGAAAAATGTAGGTGCTTTCATTTGCCTTTCTGAATATGATGCGACCTTTAAAGCCCCCGTCGCCTTCCCTTCCGAAACATTAGAAAATATTTTTTCTGAATACATTAGTGCTAGTGGATTAAAACAATTGCGCATTGCTGAAACTGAAAAGTATGCTCATGTCACTTTTTTCTTCAACGGCGGTGTAGAAACCCCTTATCCTAACGAAGAAAGAATTTTAATTCCTTCCCCAAAAGTCGCCACATATGATTTACAACCTGCAATGAGTGCACCTGAGTTAACCGAACGTTTAGTAAGTGAAATCAAATCGTTACAATATGACGTTATTATTTGTAATTTTGCAAATCCAGATATGGTTGGTCATACAGGGAATTTTAATGCGGCAGTCTCTGCGATTGAAACCATAGATCAATGTTTAGGAAAATTAGCGAAGGCAATGCAAGAAGTCGATGGTGAATTAATTATTACTGCCGACCATGGTAATGCAGAATGCATGTTCGATTCTATTACTAATCAACCGCATACAGCCCATACTACTGATCCAGTTCCTTTTCTTTATATAGGGCGCAAAGCAGAAATCATTAAGCAAGATGGTAAATTATCAGACATTGCTCCCACAATGTTATATCTTTTAGGCTTGCCAAAGCCTAAAGAAATGACCGGTAATTCAGTTGTCAAATTAGTAAACGCCTAATGCTATACTAAAAGTAATTCAAGAATGGACTTCTAGCATGATTACCCAAACACGCTTTTTTGTTACCTGCATTGCTATTGCATTAATGAGTGTTGGAAATTCTGTCATTGCTGCCGAACCTGCCAAACCCGCGCTTGAAATAAAACAACCTGCGCCTGCTAAAACACCGCCTGCTGCCACTGCTTCCGCGCCAAAAGATAAAACACAAGCAGTGAGTGATGATGATATTAACCGCTTTACTAATACCATTGTTTTAATCAAAGACTTTTACGTCCAACCAACGGGTGATAAAACATTATTAAATGATGCGATACGCGGCATGGTAGGTGGACTTGATCCCCATTCTGAATACTTAGACGGCGAAGCGTATAAAACGTTATTAATGACAACCAGCGGCGAATTTGGCGGCGTAGGAATTGAAGTTACACCTGAATACGGCATTTTAAAAATCGTGTCACCCATGGACGATACGCCTGCTGCCAAAGCTGGTATTAAAGCTAGCGACTATATCGTTGCTATAGACGGTAAACTAGTGAGTGAAATGACTTTGCAAGATGCCGTTGATAAAATGCGCGGCAAAGCAGGTACGCCTGTTATATTAACCGTGTTAAGAAAAGGTGAAAAGGTACCGCTTACTTTTAAGTTAAATCGTGAAATTATCCGCATAGCCAGCGTTAAAAGTAAAATGTTAGATAATAATTTTGGTTATGTGCGCATCACTCAATTCCAAGAACCCACTGCGAAATTAATGCGTGATGCCATCTTAAACTTAAAAGCTAAAAACCAAGGAAAATTACAAGGTATTATTTTAGATTTACGTAATAACCCCGGCGGCTTACTTGAAACTGCTGTGCAAGTAGTGGATAGTTTCTTAGATAGTAAGCATCTCAATAAATTTAAAGATGTTATCGTTTATACAGAAGGTCGTTTACCTGAAGCTCAATACAGTGCTAAAGCAACGGGCAGCGATATTTTAGCGGGCGCACCTATCGTTGTTTTAATTAATGGCGGCTCAGCTTCTGCTTCAGAAATTGTAGCGGGAGCATTGCAAGATTATAGACGTGCCTTAATTGTCGGCATGCCAAGTTTTGGTAAAGGTTCAGTACAAACGGTTATTCCTTTAGATAAAACACATGCGCTTAAATTAACAACTGCGCTTTATCACACCCCTTCTGGCCGCACTATACAAAATGTAGGGATTATTCCTGATGTGCAGGTAGAAGAATTACAAGTTGTTAAAAATAAGAATGATGACGACTTAGCGATGATTGAACCTATCAAAGAATATCAATTAAAAAATCATTTAGGTAATACACCCACTGGCGCTGCTATTACTCAAAATGATTTAGGCTTAGCCCGCGATGATTTTCAATTGTTTGAAGCATTGAAAATTCTACGCACAATTTACATGCTAAACCCACCGCAGAAAACTAAGACTAATTCTTAAATTAGGTAGCCGTGATGGGAGCGCAGCGGACATCAAGGTTAACGGGAGTTCGTAAAGCAATGAACCTCGATGTCCGCTGCGCTCCCATCGCGGCTACTTTCTCGCAATAACAATTGTATCAAACCTTCAAAGACACATTATCGCATCAACCTCAATCTGCGCCCCTTTTGGTAAAGCAGAAATTTGTATAGTCGTGCGTGCAGGATAAGGTTGTTTAAAGAATTTCATCATCACTTCGTTAGCAATAGGAAATTGCGCTAAATCTGTTAAGTAAATAGTGAGCTTTACAATTGCATCCAAACTTCCGCCTGATGCTTGAGCAACGGCTTGTAAATTCAAAAACACTTGCGTTGCTTGCATTGCAAAATCTTGCCCGACAATTTCCATCGTTTTAGGATTTAATGGAATTTGCCCAGAAAAATACACTGTTTTACCACTTTGAATTGCCTGTGAATAAGGACCAATTGCTTTTGGTGCCATATCAGTATGAATAGGTTGTTTCATGAAGTGAACTCAATAATGTGAATGTAGATACTCTAGCAGAGGTAAACCTAAATATAAATTTGATCTCGCGTATTATATTATCACGCTAAATGTAACACTCGCCTCCTACGAAGCGAGTGAGTTAACTAGGCGTTACTGTATGTTATTTGGTTTATCACAACCGCAGTTTGCCCCTTTACAACAACGTTTCATACAGCCTGAAATGAGGTCGTAAATAAGGATTAATACAAAACCAAATACGAATCCTTTAACGAATGCATAAGCTAGCATTTTCCATAATAAAGCCCATGTCATGACTATACCTGTTACAGGCATAAAATCTGGTACATAGCCATGCATTAGTGCTACTCCAAAGCCTAACACAGCGAGTGCATACGTAATGGCAAGTGCGATACCAAATGAAAATGGACACAAAACACCACAACGACATTTACCCGTTACCACAAAGTTAAGCCAAGCAGCATTAGGTCTTGCACCAGGGGCA
>BMAH01000040.1 GCA_014132615.1 Gammaproteobacteria bacterium | reverse complement strand
TAATATAACAGAGAGTCTAAATCGAGGACTTTACTTCAAAATAAAGGGTAAGATTTCACAAAATGATTATATTCTTTTTTGCTTAAATAAAGAATATACCCGTGAGGGGCTGACCAATCATTACTTATATGACGGATTAACCTGTCATGGTGCCATGCCATTAATGAAAAAAGTCATCGCAATTCCTCATGACAATATCAAGCTTGAAGATAACAGTGTAATGGTCAATGGAGAGGCATCTCTCTACCCTACAAAAAAAATAGATCACCAAGGAAAAGCTATTACTTCTATTCCTCGTGGAGAATATTCAAATATCAACGGCTATTTTGTCGTAGGCGAACATCCAGCCTCTTGGGATTCTCGTTATTGGGGATTTATTACGCCAGATTTAGTTATTTCCAGGATTATACCTTTAGTAACAATTGACAATCAGCAGCATTGGCATATTGGCTAACCATCCGTGGTCTCTTTCGTTAAGGCAATATCTCCTAACAGCCGCCAACTTTCTCTAATACTATCTGCTTGTTCACTCTGTAATTTTTCTGCTGCTTCTAATAACAACCCTAATAATACAGCAGTAGGCTCTTCATCTAGAGCCGCTTTTTTCACAAGACCGCCGAG
The DNA here is from genome assembly GCA_014132615.1 of Gammaproteobacteria bacterium. Taxonomy (GTDB): domain Bacteria; phylum Pseudomonadota; class Gammaproteobacteria; order DSM-16500; family DSM-16500; genus Aquicella. The sequence continues at coordinate 16,996 of BMAH01000040.1, read as the reverse complement.
CTGAATTTTTCGACGGGTATCCTGCTTACGTTCAAGCAACGTTACTCGAGCTATTCTTCTATCTAAGCTCACTAATTCTGATTGCAACGTTTTAAGCCGCTTGAATGTTGGTAATTTTCTTTGGTTTGAGGAATTGAGTACCCGCATCTTCCCACTCTCTAAGTTGGTCGCTATTTTCTTCTTTGGCTTTTACTGCTTGTAAAAATAAGCCTGTGATAATTTCATCGGAAAGGGTGAGTAATTCGAAGCGCTTTGCAATTGCACCAATTTCATTAGTGCGTTTTTCGATTAATTCAATTTCTTCATCTAATAACTTTTGTTTGCGGTCAGCAATGCTTGATAATTTTTTTGCATTTAGTGACATGTTTAACTCCCTATTAGTTTGCGAAGCATATCAAGATGCTTTAAATTCCTCAAGTCATTTTGAAAATGCGCACTTATATGTTGCTAGCGCAACATGATTTCATTTGTTAAAGTAGCGTTCATGGCAATTTACCATTTTAATGCAAAAATCATTGGACGATCCGCTGGAAAAAGTGCGGTGGCATCTGCTGCTTACCGTCGCGCTGCAAAATTTTTTGATGAAAGGGAAAATAAAGCATGGAATTATCAGCGTAAAGATCATGTAGTGCATAAAGAAATGTTACTGCCTGCAAATTCACCCGCTTGGTTAATTAAATTAGTTGGTATGAATTCTGATTTAGCATCTGAGAAATTATGGAATATCGTCGAAAGCATGGAAAAGCGAATTGATTCGCAGTTAGCTAGAGAAGTTGAATTTTCTTTACCGATTGAACTGACCCTAGATCAGAATATCCAACTCGCCAAAGAATTTATTCAAGAGCAATTTGTTGCAAGAGGCATGATTGCAGATTGGAGCGTTCATGCAGAACAAGGAAATCCGCATGTCCATGTAATGTTAAGCATGAGGTCATTAAGTCCTCAGGGCTTTGGAAAAAAAGTAATCGAGTGGAATGGTAAACCCTTACTAAAACTGTGGCGCGAAAAATGGGCTGATTATGCCAACCATCATTTACGCTTGCATCAGCATGAAGGCATATTGGATCACCGTTCTTACCTTGAACAAGGGATTGATTTAATTCCCACCATTCATTTAGGCAAAGCAGTTTGTGATATGGATAAGCGTGGCCTAAAGCTTGATTTAATAAAAGAGGCAAAGCAAATATCTTTATTAAATCTGACACGCATTATTAAAGATCCCAATATCCTTTTAGATAAAATGGCTAAACAAGGCAATGCATTTAATCTTGAAACGGTTTCTAATGAAGTAGGTCGCTATATCAATGATCGGCAAAAATTTAAATTTGCTGCGAATGAGGGTAAGAGGCAAATTACGGATGCGTATTTAACGCCAGAGAAGATAGCGACTCTATTTAGCCAAATAGAGAATCACGATGCTGTATTTACCGAACGAGAGATTGCTAAAGCATTAATGTCTTATACTTCTCATGCTGAAGAATTTACCCAAGCCTTACAGCAAATTCTGGCTTCGCCTGAATTACTCTCGTTAGGACTAGGCGATGACGGTCGTCCCTGTTTCACAACTAAAAAAATGTTCGCAGTAGAGAATGACATCCAAGACATCGCTGATAAACTCAAAGTAAAAGGTCACCAAAGTATCAGTGATAGAACATTTAACCTTGTTCTTCAGCAATATGAGGCAAAAACGGGGAAAGCACTTACCTTAGAACAAGTGACGGCGGTTAAGCATATTACGCAAGTGAATGCGATCACTTGCCTAGTTGGGCGAGCAGGCACTGGAAAAAGTTTCTCTTTAGGTGCTGCCCGCGCTTTATGGGAATCGAATGGTTCTCGTGTATTGGGCATCACTTTATCAGGTATTGCAGCCGATGGCCTGAGTAAAGAGGCAAATATCTCTTCCCGAACCATTCAATCGTTTCGACAAGCGCTAGAGCACGGGAGTTTGTCACTCAAGAAGACCGATGTGGTTGTCATGGACGAGGCTGGCATGACGGATAGCGTAGCGATGCATGCGGTTCTTAAAGCGGTTGAACAAGCAGAAGCAAAATTAGTCTTAGTGGGCGATCATGGTCAGTTACAGCCTGTTGGCCCTGGCGCCACGTTTAGGGCGTTAATAGAAAGAATTGGCTATGCTGAAATCACGACGATTTATCGTCAAAAAGAAGCTTGGCAACGAGAAGCAACCGCTGCCTTTGCGCTGGGCAAGGTCGACGAAGCATTAGATTATTACCATCAGCATGGTTGCATACATCTCGAAAAAAATCAGGACGAGGCTATCGCTCAATTAGTCGGTGCATGGAACAAAAAGCGTCAACAAACTCAACACGCATTAAATGAATACCTGGTCATTGCTCACCGTAATCAAGATGTTAATTTGCTTAATCAAACTTTACGCCAAGAACGGATTAATCAAGGCGAAATTGCAGAAGGCTATGAAGTAAATACCTCATCGGGTGCACTAAACGTAAGCATTGGTGATAGGCTGTTATTTACCAAAAATAATGCCGAGCTGGGTGTAAAAAATGGCCGATTTGGTACGTTGTTAGAAGTGACTTTCAATGAATCAGGTAACATTCAGCATTTAATCGTTCAACTGGATGGTGACGATAAGAAAGTCATTCAAGTTAACCCTGAAAGCTATCAGCATTTTACATTAGGCTACGCAGCTACTGTTCATAAAGTACAAGGTGTCACCGTCAACCATGCGTTTGTTTATGCAGATGGGTGGAACTGGAATAAAAATCTCGCTTATGTTGCTATGACGCGACATCGATTTTCATGTTCTCTTTTTGCTAGCCAAACAACCTATGATGATATCCCTAAATTAATAACGAATTTAAATCGCTTAGCACTTAAAGATAGCTTATTTGATTTCCCACTCGCCTTTGCAGAACGCCGTGGCATAAAAACTGAAACCAACTCCAGCACCATTATGCATAAGGCGCTTGAAAAACTAATTTCAATGAAACAAGCGTTGTATGAACGTTTTGAAGAATGGATTAGCCCTGAAACTTATCAGCAGAAGAAACTAGATAAGTTATTACAAGAAGAAACCTTAACTACCTTGAAAAACCGACGCGAAGATGCAACACACGTTGCTGCTTATATTGATGCGAACAAAGAAGTTGGTTTAGCGTGGAAAGCAATGAAAGATCACAATGATCCTCACGATATAACAACTGCCTTACGTCAATTACTAAAAGAAGCAGGGTTAAAACGCAATGCATTAGCTTATCGAATTGTGGGTGATCTTGATCGATATAAATTAGCCTTAGAAAGAACCAATATAAACATCAGTAAATTAAGGCAGCAAGCAACCTTTCATGCAAAACAGATGGAAACCAAACAGATTATCTCTGCACCTTTACGCGACTTACTTCATGACTATATCAATCATGAAGTCACACAAACTGAGCTTGTTACTGCCATGAATACGCATCGAGGACAAAATGCAGAGGCGTTTCAGCAAAGTTTAGCGAAGGCTAAACTTAACCAACAAGCTAAAAATAATATTATCACCACGATATGTCAGCACCCTGAATTCAAAGCTTCTTTTTCTAACCCTAAAAATGCATCCAATTTACAAGATAAAGTCGATTCGTTTGCTGCTTTACAACAACGGTTTGGCCAAGGGTTAGAAACAAAAGATGATATTCGCCATTTAATTAAACTAATAGGATCAAAGCTAAAGCTTACTCAGTCCAGAGATAGAAGTCGAAGTCATTGATTTAATTAATATAACATATTGATATATATGATGTTTTTAAATATTTTTTTGTGGTAACGTGTTACTTTCTTTGTTATAATTTCTTATATAAACAAAGGTATTCATCATGGCCCACCGAGCTGAAAAAATAGCGGTACATAGCGCAAAAGCAGGCTTAAATAGACGCACGCAAAAAGCGTTAATCAGTCTTGGGCTTGAAGGAATTACGTTAACTAAAGAATCTATCGATGATCTTAACTCCTTTGATAGAGGTTTATTAACAAAAGAAGAAGTATTAAGTCGAGTCGTTGCGCGTGCCAAAACAAGAAAATGATCCTTATCTTTACCCCGATACCAATGTCCTCATTAATAAATTTAATATTACAAACGCCCAAGCCCTTCAAGAGGTTGAAGCTGTTTACTTTGCATTACAACATCATGCTCCTTTTCCAAAAGGCCATTTTGATTATTTTCATTTAAAAGCCATACATCATCATTACTTTAAAGATATCTATGATTGGGCGGGTAAAGAACGCACTGTTGATATAGCAAAAGAAAATAGTTATTTTGCGCATGTGCAATATATAGAAAAAGAAATTAATAAAATCTTTTCGCAATTAAAAGCCGATCACTATCTCAAAGACAACGATCTTTCTGGGTTTTGCAAGAAACTCGCCTATTATTTTAATGAAATTAATGCTTGTCACCCCTTTAGAGAAGGCAATGGCAGAACATTGCGTACTTATTGTGATCTCTTAGCAGAAAATGCAGGGTATGAATTGGATTGGGGAAAAGTATCGATAGATGCCTACCTAAAAGCAAATATACTGGGATTTAATGGTAATTATCAGGCCATGGAAGATATTTTTCTTACCATCGCTTCACCTCTTCAACTAAATCAAACTATTGAAAATCCACTTACCTTATCATCCACTGTAGAAAAATTAATGATTTCTTATATTGAAAAGGAAATTGAATTAACTACACTAGTTAAACTTAGTCATGAAGAAGTTAATAAACCAACTGATTCGCAGCATGCACAAATTAAACAGATCGATAAAGAAACTCGAAAACTCGCTTCTTCATTACTTAAACATCCAGAAGTTAAGGAATTAATGAAAGCGACTACTCACCACAGAGCCACCTTACCCAAACAAGGGGGATTTTTTACTATTGAAGAAAAAATGAAAAATCATCAATCGACTGTAGATGATTGGCTTGCGGTAACTCGATACGCACAGCGTAAAATAGTGACCTTATCAAACACCTTAAATAAAACGAATAAACGATCCCGCTAATGTTTAAAGAAATAACCGTGCACATCGTGCACGGTTTCCCTTATTACTTAATTAAAATAGCATCGCCTGAGGTTCTTTCTAAACCGGTAGTTATATTGATCACAGCATTAGCACCCATCGATGCCGCTTGTTTTTTTAACTCTTCTGCTACTATCGATTCTGCATGAGGTATACCCAACATGTTATCGTTATTCGCCGTCACTCTTCCTAAAAGAACAAATTTGGTTGGCTTATTCACATTGGAATAATATAGTTTTACTCTACTTGGACTTATCGCTTTACGTTGTACATGACTATTTGGTATCGCTTCTCCATTTGTCATCATCGTTTTCATATCGGATGCTGTACAACCCGCTAAGGTTAAAGAACCCATCAATAACGTCATGCTAAGGGGTAATAATTTTTTCATGTATATCTCCTAATAAATTAATTATGTTGTTTAATTTTCAAGTGGATTGCTATCGTAACGGCCTTTAAAGCATTCAGATTCAAAATAACGTGTTTTTTCACAAAAAATGGGTTTCATGCCATGCATAAATATCATTTGTATATTGGAAGGCATTTCTCTAATTTCATTAATAGGAATAAGATCAATGCCGGTTTCATGGACACTCTCTCCTTCACCTGTTGAGACTGATCCGCCAATGATTTGCATTTTTTGTTTTGAATCACCTGAATTAGTGGATAATGTTTTTGTCATCACGGTAGATTTTCCACCTAGCTGCTGTATCCATTCCATGGTTTTTGTATCATCATTAGTAAAAATTTGCTTAATGGTCGCACCTTTAAATAAATCGGGTTTTTTATAGAGCTCAATTTGATTTAACGTTTGAAATACTGTCCATACGACTACCTTTCGAGCACGTAGAATTTCAATCGCTTGTTCTACGTCAGGACAATAGCCTAATTGCGCTAATTCTTCCAATAAAAAAAGCATTTTTTGTTGCGGTAATTCACTGGGATTTGCTTGAATGATTAACGTTTTAATGAGAGAAAATAACATTCGGACTAAACGAGCATGTTCTTTGATTTGATCTTCAGGTAACACAATAAAAATATCCATGTTACCTTTTAAAAAGTCGCTTAAATCAAAATTACTGGTTGAAAGCGTGTGTTGGATATTGGAATCACTCATCCAGTCAATTTGCCGATAACTGGTCGATAAAATGCTACCTCTTTCATCCGATCCTACTCGACTGATTTGATTTGCAGCAGCGGCTGATCGCCCTGATAGTTGAGACATTTGTTCAAAGGTGAACTGGGCTTGCTCTTGATGTTCTGACAATAATTGATAGAGCGTTTGTAAATTACGCGATGCTTTAGGTAAAGATTGCATCATATAATCAATGTAGCCGCGTATAAGAATTTTAGCGTTATCATCAAAGTGCGCTGTAGTACCGCCCTCTTCTATTACAAATGAAGAAGCAAAGGCATTAATCATTCGGTCTCGTTGTTCGCGATTTTCGGGTATCCAGTCAAAAGGATTAAACATATATTCTTTTAACAATTCAGGCGGTTTCCCTTCAGCAAAATCTTTTCCTTTCGTTACTTTATAAGGATCAATCACAATAATTTGTCGTTTTAGTGTTTCAGATCGATAGCGAGCGGTAGTTGCCCATAGTTCACCTTTAACATCGAATACAAACACAGGTCCATCATGACTGAGTAATGCAGGGATACTGGATGACGTTGTTTTACCACCGCCTAGGGGAGAAATGGTTAATTTATTTAATAACGGCAAATAGAGATATTGATCTTGATAACGACCACTTAAAATCCCTTTTTTTGCGTTAAATAAGCCACCGCTTTGTATTTCTTTCATACCGGCCCACGCAGCGCTACCAAAATGTCCACTGGTTTGTTTCTCATTAACAAATAGTTCTTGTTTAAGCTTTTTTTTAAATAGAGCAAATAGGATTGCAGTTAAAAATAATAACGATAGATCGAATCGATGATAAAATAAGCCTTTTTTTAATAGTTCGAAGGTATGAGTTAAGGACAAACCTTGTCGTTTGCACATAGCATTAGCTATCAGGAGTAGTAATATCATTTGCATAGAAAATAGCAATAAGGTTGCACTACCCAGTAAATTAACTAGTTTTATGCACACGGTTTGTGACAACCTATTTCTACATTTATCGTAATAAACAAATGTTGCTAATACTAATACACTCACTAAATAGAAAGAACTTAAAACCATTAATATTCTTTTGGAAAGATCAAAATAAATGATTCGATCATGATATAAATAATTTATGGCATTTAGTAAACCAGGGATAAAATAGAAAATAGGTAATGCCAAGGAAACGATTAAAAGAAGCGTTTTATTCTGAAAACGTAATGTCAGCATCATGGTAGCTCCATTAGCATTTCATTAATGGCTTTTAATTTTTTGATGTATTGCTTAGTTTCACGTGGCAAGGAGAGTTCTTCCACCGACTGTGCATGTGGATTTTTCTGTAAAGCTTTTGTAACTCGACCACTACCTGCATTATAAGCGGCAAAAGCGAATTCCCAATTGTGGAAAGTCGCATACAGTGAAGCAAGATGCGCTAACGCCACTTGAGATGATTTTGCGAAATTAAATCGTTCATGCTCGGATAATTGATAATCTTTGGCTAACGCAGGCATAATTTGCCAATCGCCTGCTGCCCCTTTTGAAGAAATGGCATTGCTATTAAAATGACTTTCAATAATAGGAATAGTAGCAACGCTCGAAGGCAAACCTCTTTTATTTACTTCATTTAACACAATGCTCAATTTGCCGTCTTGGGCTGCTTTTTCTAATAAGCGTTTTACCCTTTTCGCATCCACCCATTTTTCCTCCTCTTTTGAGACTGGTGTTGGCTTATCCAAAATGGGATTTTGCGTTTTTTTAGATGGTGTTGGAGTTGGTTGAAGTTCAATAATCAAGCTTGTAACTTGACTAGTATTAGCGCTGTTGATAATGCCACCATTAATAGTCGGTGCTTGCACTGAACCTACTTGATTAGCTACAGTCCTTGTTTTAACAGGTGTCATAGTAGAAGGTATTTGAATATCGGAAGAATATATTTTTTCCTTTGATAATCGCTTAGATAATGTAATTGAAGTTTTCTTGGTTTGCGAAGTGTGATCTTCACATCCATTTAACAAAATACACCAGAAAACAAGCAAAATTAATTTATTCATAAGGTTTTAAAAAGACAATATCTTTAGTGACATTAATATTAAATTCATAACCTGGACGAATGGTAATAGTAGGTTGAACATTGAGGCTTTTGGATACTATTTGTGTACCCACGTTTGAAATGTTGGTCCCGAGACTTTGTGCTAACGTTTGCCCAACAGTGGGTCCTGATAAAGCATTATTTTGTTGCGGTTGACTAAGTTGAGCACCTGCACTAAGTGCGCTCATGAGAACAACAGAACTAAAGAGTTTGCCATAGTGATTATTAACTAGATCTTGAAAACCTGCATAACCACTTAAGTCAACGCCCGTCATCCCTTCTAAACTCAAGCTTTGCCCATTAGGATAGAGAATGCGATTCCATACCACGAGGAGTCTCTCTTGTCCGTAAACAATTTGAAAATCATACTTTCCGTTTAATTTAGCTCCTTGAGGAATTAGTAAATGCCTACCTGAAACACTATCATAGACATTGGATAATACTTGACCTGTAATGTTACCAGGCAAGTCCGAGTTAATACCGGTAATTAATATGCCTGGGATAATAGTTCCAGCCTTAATTTCATAAGGACTCAAGGGGTCTTTCAATCCTTCATGCAAATAAATGTCCTCAGGGCGTGCATTAGCGCTTAAAAAAGCACTCTTTTGAGATGGTTGAGAGGCTGCTTGATTAAAAGCAGCTCTATCAACATGATTGGCATTATTCATCTCAGCACTCGATAGGCTACCAGGTTGGTACGTTTCAAGCGTCAGTTGATTACTGGTAATGGGTGCTTTCATCGCCTCTATTAATTCTTTATTCTGCTCTTCTATATGGTCGTTTGGTTTAGCTGACGAAATTGCCAAATCCGGTGTATCTTTTATAGTTACTAATTGATTACTAGATGATTCCTTTATATCTGAACTAACTCGAGGGGCATTCGTTTGATGCTGGTACCAACTGGTATCTACTTCTGTCGCATACTGCATTTGCTTTTCTTCAGACGACGTATCACTTCCATTACTATTTCCTGAATGCGTTAAATTAAAAAGAATGATCACAATGACAAGAAACAACGCTATGAAAATAGCGACCAAAATACCAGGACGCAATCTCACAATATTGGCACTATCTTGATTCATTTTATAATTCCTTACAGATAGCTGCGATTAGTAATAAATACCTTGCTTTGATCAGAACCTACTCCCATCACGAGAACGGCTTGATCAAAAATCTTATCGACAACGAAATACGGCTTTTTGACACGGTAATTGACTAACTGTTGGTTATTATTTTTCTGAATAAATAAAACAGGCATATCACGATTCGTCATAGACGTGGGAAATTCAATGTACGTATGAATACCATCGTCAAACACCCTAACCGGTTTCCAAGAAGGGGCGGCAATAAAAAATCCTTTTGTTGAAATGCTGTAATTAAAATTTAAATTCGTCAAGTTAACCTGCGAGCTTTGACTAATCACCTTGTCTTCCGACGTAGTTACCATTTCATTATTAACTTCATTGACAATGTCTTCGGGATACCAAAAGCTGACTGCCTTCGTTAAATTGCCATTGTCAGATGAAATTAATTTTAAATTGTAAATGCGCTTATCGGTGGTGATGACCATATTAGTCGCTAAATCAGCCATCGATGGTTTCACTAAAATATTATATTGTTGCTTATTACCTGATCCTGAAATAGCAGCAGAATAAGACCATCTGTTTGGGTCTCCTGTCGTTACATTGGTAAAACGCTCGCCAGGTTCTAAAGAAATAATGGTTTCTTGCAAAGGACTGGTATGAACAATGGGCTGTTGGTTTTTATTATAAGCAAAACTAATAAACCCAGCAGTGATTATATTAGGCGCTTTTCCCGTTTTGATGTATTGATTAAATGCCTTTTCTAATGCGGGATCATTTCCTATTTTATAACGATACGCAGAAGATGCACGGCTAGGTTGAATGTAATTTACTTTTTCAACCACCGGTGTAACTGCATAGTAAGATTCTTTCGTGTTACTTGCACAGCCCACCACCGATACTAAACTTACTATGATAGCGATTTTTTTTAACATGTTTTATTCCTTAGCTTTGGTGATTGCCTGTTTCTGTCCATGATATTTGTTGTACATAGATACCAAATGGATTTTCATTGATAAATTTGCTATTTACTTCGCCTAATTTAATGGTGACTGTCGCAATCCATCGTGTTTTACTGATGATTTCATTCATGCGACTATTTTTCTTTGTCTCTTCCCAGGTGATTTGCCAAGAATAAGGACTTATTTTAAATATATCGGTAATAATAGGTTGAACAGTGGCTGTGTTTGCTAATTCAAAAGGATTATTCTTTTGATAATAGTCTCGTAAAAAATCAATAGTTGGACCGGATGAATAAGCATATGTTTTATTCAGCATATTTTTTTGTGCTTCTGCATCCGTAATAACAGTGCGTGTGTTTATGATGTATTGATTTAGCGCATATTTGATTAATTTATCTTGTTCAGGTAAGTAATTGGAAACAGGTAATATGCCTTTTAATTCGCTGTTACACATTTCAACGACAACTGGTTGAATACGTGATTGTCTTGTCATGTTAACAATTATATAACTGAGTACTAACGTAATACTGGAGAGAACAATAAAAGCAATTTGCCAATGTCTAATTTGTTTACTCATTACAAAGTAACGATCATTCCATTCTTTTCGGCCTTCTTCGCCTTCTACATAAGGATTCGCCGTTATTTCTTTCTTACGCCACGTAAATAGGTTCATTTCTATTCTCTTTCATTCACAAGTTAGGGATTGGGTGTAGAAATCGGTTTTTCAGTGGTTTTATCGGTTTTATTTTTTATATGTTGAGCTTGGGCTTTAAAATCTTGTGTTCGTTGATACATACGTTCACTAAACCCAGGAATTGGCTTTTCGCTACCATTGGGATGTGAACCTGCCTTTCCTGGGCCACCCATAGCTTTATTTAAAATATGTTTAAAATGATCTGATAATGTACCTGCGCCTGATTTAGCTGCATCCCCTGTTACCCCCACACCAGCACTCACTAAATTTTTTCCTAATCCTGCTGATGTATGGGGATTTAATAACCTGGTACCGGCATTATGTAACATGCTACCCGCTGCTTTTCCTGCGATACCTAATCCACCCGTTGCTAATCTAATACTTTTCATCGCTAAAGGTGCCGCTCTGCTTGCTGTCATCGCAAATCCTGCGATGTCAGAGCCTTGATGATCATGCAAACCATGACTCACAATGCCCGCCAATTGATTTGGTAAACTTTTAGAAAGTCGAAAAAATAAAAGTGTAGTGGCAAGAATCCAACAATAGGGATCGAATGAAATCAATTCGCTCGGTATATCTTTGATAGTTAAATCTATCGTTTTTGCGCCAATTCCAACCACTATATACATAGCAAGTAATTTAACTGCATTACCTAGTATGGCTTGTAATGTCTGATTGGCAATTTGCGATGTAGCAGGTAAACCTGAGAAACCCAATAATAAAGGGGAGAGTGAGACTAATGCAGTGGAAGTGATTAATGTGATAGCTAGGTCTAAAGCGACAGTTATAAAACAATAGATAATGACCACATAACAAATCAAGGCGACCAATGCACCAATCCCTAGCGTTAGCAAACTAGATTTAGTAATGGGTTCGATAATTTTATTCGCAATCACAATGCCATTCGTAATAATAGAAGATGGATCAACCGGTAAACCCGTTAATTGATTACCCATGGAGGTTGAAGTTTTCAATATGCTCATGAGCCATGCAGGATGCGCCATTAGCGTAAAGAACAGTAAAACGATGAAACTTTTTCTTAAAAATTGCGACAGCGTTTTTGAAATGGATTCACTATCGAATGCAAACCACAGACACATCCAAATTAATTGGATAGAAAATAAGGTGATTAAAACAATATTTCCCCAATTAATAAATTGATTAACTAAACCAGAAAACGTATTTATATAATGTTGCGCAACGGTCGTTAACACTTCCATGAGCGTTTTCCTTTAAAAATTTGGTAACGTTAAATAATTGCCTGAATGGCCAATAGGCGGTGCTGTTTTAGCGCCATTTTTAATAATTTTTTCAAGTTCTGCTCGTGAGCTAGCTTCTGTTTGTACTTGAGAAGCATAGTAAGCATTTTGTGCATTTGTTTGCGCAATGATGGTTTGACGTAATAATTGAGTCTGACTGACTTGTTCAGAAGCAATTTGGCTTGCAGCTTGTATAGCTTTTAATTGATTGTCTGCACTTTGTTCTTGTTGTTGAAGAAACGCCATGCGCTTATTTTCATTTTGAAAGTCATTGGCATTGGTTCCTAAACTTCTTAATACATTATTTAACGTGGTTAAGGTTGTATTCGTAATGCGTTTATATTGATCGCCATAATCATCAGGCGCTTGGTAGCCTGGATACAATTGTTTAAATTGGCTATCTGCATTGCTTGCACTGTAAGCCAGCGCATTATTCTGCTGTATGGTATTAGCTAATTGATTTATGAGATGTTGCGCATCACTCCATTGATACTGATTTCCATCGAGACTCAACATTTGCCTATCCAATATTTTTTTTTGCTGTCTCATTACATCTAATTGATTTTTTAACTGATTTAGCTGAGATAAGGTGTTATTCGCCGTAGCAAGCGTTTGTGCAAACACCGAAGGATCAAATACGACCATCCCATAAACAATATTTGTCGAAGTTAATAAACTAATAAAACTTATAACTAGTTTTTTCATATTGCCGCCTGTTGAGAGTTGTAGTTGTTATTCCAATAATGAGCCCACTCTGAAAAACCCCGTTCTGTTAGCCAGTAATAGACCCATACAGGACCGTGTTTCTTTTTAAATGCTTTTAATAAAAGACTTTCTTCTTTTGATAGGCCAATAAAATTTAAGGCCAATGGATTAACTTGATCAAAACCCAATTCAATTAGCCTTTTACCTTTAGGCGTAACTAAATAGTAATGTTGCTTAGGGTTTGCATGCTTAGTGATAATGTCTATTTGTCTTTCATTTAAGCCCATTTTTAAATAAATCTGCTTTGTTTCTTCTTCCATGTTTTTATTGGGCAAGTAAAATTTTTTAAAACATGATTCCATGATAATGGCTGAAGTCGTATTAAGATTTTTATTAGCCGGATCATATAACGCCGATAGCGTAGGTGTGGTAAAAATGATACGCGCATTCTTTTTTCTCATTGTTAATAGCCAATCGTTAATGCGACTACCAAAATAGGAAATAAGAATATAACGCCATGCTTCTTCTAAGATGATTAAGGTGGGGTAAGCACCATTCGCTTCATCAAGTTCCAGTTCGACTTTATCCAACACGTATTTAAGAATGGGAATATAATTCTCAGATCGCTGGGAAACCAATTGACCGGTTTCAAATGTTTGTAAAAATTCCCCTTGCTGAAAAGAATCTTCGATTGAATCTAAAATTTTAAGTGGGCCATTCAATGTATAGCATTCTAATGCATTTCTGACTTCTTCATTTTGTACTTCAGATTGAAATACTGTTAAATTTCGGCCTGCTTGATAGGATTGATTAGCTAATGATTTTATCGCATGGTAAACATCGGTTCGAATGGCAGGATTAACAGTAACGCCTTGTAATTCAATTAAGGTATTAATGTAATCTGTTGCACGCATAATCTTATTATCAGTGGATAAATCAGCTAACGGGGCAAATGCTAACTCCTCACCCTGCCCTAAATCATAATGCCGACCATTTAAACTTTCTGTTATGCCTAAGTGAGAATAGTCTTTATCAAAAATGCGCACACGTGCATTTTTATATCGTAAAAACTGAGCAATCATCAATTGCAGTAAGGTTGTTTTACCTGATCCTGTTGGACCGACTATTAGTGTATGACCCACATCTTGATAATCTGCAAAATACCTAAAAGGCGTGGCTCCAATAGTAGCACCATAAAAAATAGGCGGTGCCTGTGGCGGCAATAAAGACTCTTGATCATTTTGCGTACCACCTGCCCAAATCGTTTGAAGCGGTAAAGCATGAGCAAGGGTGTTTGAAGTGACAAAGAGTTTTCTAGCATTACAGCTACCATGACCAGGGATGGTACCTAACCAAGCATCCATGGCATTTGCTGTTTCCTTTATGCTCGCAAATCCGCGTTGTTCTAAATACTTCTGAATTTCTTGACTTGCTTTATCTAGAATAGACAATTCTTCATGCAAGATAACCAATTCGCTGGTCCAATAACCAAATCGCGTGTTATTACTACTATTTAAGATAAGCGCATCACGCGTTTGCGCACTCATGATTAACGCTTCATCGTTATTGGGCTTTGATTCTTGTCCGGTAAATGCATCTTTAATAATACCCATCAAACCTTTTGCTTTTTTATTCCAATTCTTTTCATATTCTTTGATTTCTTTTTCGGCAGTTGCTTCAGATAAAGGAATAAATCGATTTGACCAACGATAAATGAGTGGGTATGTCGTTATTTCTTCTAACAGACCACAAACAGTTTCGTCGTTTAGATAATCAGTTATCGAAATAATACGTATGTATTTATCCCCTATTTTTGGATAAAAACCACCGATAACCGGTTTGCGTGATAAGGCAACATCGATATAACACCCTCTGGGTGGAAGAGAAATGGGCGATAAATCACCGCTCAAACACGTATTTAAAAAGGTAAGTAAATCTTGGCTGGATAATTTTTTAAGTTGCAATTGGCTACTTAAAAACTGCACGCATCGCTCAACATTATTAGCAAAATGCTGATAGAGTGTAGTTAGGTTTTCTTCCGATTCATTTTTTTCTAACCCACTTACAAACCAATGTTTGGCAGTTTTTACCAAAGGGGCAGGAAACTTCCAAACAAACGTTAAAAATTGCAAGTTTTCAAAATGTAACCCTTCTGTTTCATATAATTGTTTTCTTTCATCATCGATAAGTGCAGAAACAGAGTCAGGAAAATAAGATTCATGAGGGTAATCAATGCTGGGCACTCTAATTTCATCCACATGAACCATCCAGCCATCATTTAAGAAAGTCATCATGCGATTAAAATTTTCTTTTAACGCATCATTTTCTTCCTTTGTTGCACTTTCTATATCAGGTCCTTGATATTTAAAACTAACTAAGAATGCCCCGTCTTTATTAATAATCACCCCATCATCAATAAGATGGGCATAATTTAATTTCCCTGAAAACCCCATTAAGTTATTTTGTTTGTTATGCATTAGACGATGTGCCTATGTGTTGAATAAGACGGAACACTGAATTTTGGTATTTCATGCTTTGCTTGTAAGCCTGAAAGCGAAGGGTAATATTTTTTATATCGAATATGACGTAAATATATTTCTTTCATCATGGGGTCTGAACGAGTAATCAGAACGCCTACTGCATGACCCATTAACAATATCATTAAAGCAGTTATATCCATGACCCAATAAAATTTTGCTGATAGTGCGATTGCCCCGCTTAATCCTAAATTTAGAAAAAACAAGCTCTTTTCTGCGCCCATAATGGTGAAACGTCGATTTAAAGATTGAAAGTAAATTTCGGGTGTGCTTCGCATCATTTATCCCAATTAGAAAGTAGCGCCTGTACTAAAAAGTAACGATATGCCAGCGGGTGCTGCAAAGGCTAAAGAAAGCCAAAATAAAATATTAATAATTTGCTTAAGACCTGAAGAAAACTCTCCAAATGCAAGCATTAAACACGTTCCTATCCACATCACTACGGCTGCACCAAATACCCAGGTAGTAAAATTTGCTTTAAACGTATCGATAGCCCTGTTAAACGGGAGGTCGCCTTTCGTTGTTGAGGCGTAAGCTTCAACACTAAATAGCATTAGTAAAACGATTGCTGAACATGCATATTTAAGCCATTTTTTCAAAAATAAATTTGCCATTTTTTTCTGCCTTTAAAGTAAGAATTTCATTTATAAATCCTGGTTTGTTATCTTTTCGACTGACACATACAATCGCATCAATGGTATGCATCACTAATGATACGGGTGCGTTTGTTAATCCTGCTTCCATAGCTAAATCGAGTACCCGTTGAATTGCTTCTTCACCACCATTTGCATGGATAGTACAAATACCGCCTGGACAGCCTGTATTCCAAGCTTTCAACATATCGAGCACTTCTTTGCCTCTTACTTCGCCCAACAAAATACGGTCAGGACGCATTCTCATCGCTGTTCTTAATAAATCATTCATACTAACGTTTTCACTGGTGAGTAAAGCGACATGGTTTAAAGCGCTGCACTGCAATTCAGGTAAATCTTCTAATAAGATAAAACGTTGGTTAGCATCACATTTAACGGCTTCTTCAATTAATGAATTTGTAACCGTTGTTTTTCCTGTTCCAGGACCACCGCACACTAAAATATTTTTTCGCTCTTTTACTAACTGTTTTAAAATTTCAGCTTTCTGCTCATTCATACGCCCGTTTTGGATGTATTTATCTAGTGTCAAAATAAAACTTGGCTTTTTCCTAATAGAAAAACTAGGCCCTTTAACAACAGGAGGAATTTGTGCAGTAAATCGCTCACCGTTTAATAACTTATAAACAGGAAGCTGCGCTTCAAGGCGTGGATAGTGATAAGAAACTATTAATTTATGTAATCCTGCTATTCCATAAATAATAGCTAGAGCTTGTTCAGCCTCAATCTCACGAAAGAATATTAATCCTTTATCTGAACTATCAATCCATATTTTACCATCTGGATTTAACATAATTTCATTTATACGTTTATCATTAATTTGTTCAATTAAATCATTCACAAGATCATGATATATTTTGTCAAAAATTCTTAATTTACTTTCATCTAAAG
>BMAH01000039.1 GCA_014132615.1 Gammaproteobacteria bacterium | reverse complement strand
TGACTGCTTTTACTTCGCCTGAACGATAAAGTAACCAGCTAAAGATAACGGGTTTTAGCACTAAGATGAGGCCCGCTAAAATACAAGCGGATACAATAACCTGAGGGAAGTAATCAAAGTTAAAACCAGCACCTATGGTAAAAAAGAAGATAACCAAGAAAAAGTCACGCAGCGGTTTTAAGCTCTCTGCAATATAAAATGCGATAGGGTTTGAAGCTAAAGCAACGCCTGCAATGAAAGCGCCAATTTCTTCAGATAGGCCTAGCATATGGCTTAATTCAGCCATGCATAAACACCAGCCTATGGAAAGAATGAAAATGTATTCATGAATTTTATCGAATTTTTCTAATAATTTTGACAAGATGAAACGCTGAAAAACATAGGCCACCGCGAGTAGAATAGGGAAGGCGCTGCTGACTAACAGGATGTGACGTAAAGAGCTGCTTCTGTCTGCAATGATTTCAATAATGAGTAAAACGGCAATCGCAATAATGTCTTGTAAAAGTAAAATGCTAACGACTAATTCACCTGTATGTTGGTGGTGTAAAATCGTAGTGGGTAATAATTTAATGCCTATGATGGTACTTGAAAACATAGCAGCAATACCAATGATGGAACTGCCTAAGTTGCCAAATCCAAATAAATAGCCTATGACAAAGCCAGTTAAGAAGAATAATCCAGAGCTAATGAGGGTAATTAAACTCATTTTGCGCAAGGAGTGAAATAAATTTTGCGGCTGCAGGTGTAAACCTAGCAAGAATAGCAAAAAGATAATGCCTATATCGCCTGCTTGTTTAATGTCTTCTGAATTATTGACTAGCTTTAATCCCCAGGGGCCAAAAACGGCCCCTAAGACTATGTAGGCTACCAACAAGGATTGGCGGGTAAACAAGGCCAGTGTCGATAACACGGCCGTACCCGCAAATATCAAAAACATGACATAGGTTATACTGTAGGTGCCTGCCATTCATCTTCCTCAAGTAGTGAAACTAATCTTGCATTGCCGCCAACGGCAGTCGTATTAATAGAAATTGCACGTTCAACACATAGGCGTGGTAAATAATGCGGGCCACCTGCTTTAGGACCCGTGCCAGATAAGCCTTCGCCACCAAAAGGTTGGACGCCGACTACGGCACCTATCATATTTCGGTTGATGTAAATATTTCCCACCGGCATACGATTTGCTATGTATTGTACAGTTGCATCAATGCGGCTGTGAACCCCTAATGTAAGGCCGTAACCTGTTTTTACAATAGCGTCCATGACTTTATCTAAATCTTTTGCTTTATAACGGATGACGTGTAATAACGGCCCAAATACTTCGCCCGTTAATATATCTAAATTGTCTAATTCAAATACAGCTGGGGCAAAATAATAACCATTAGGCGTCATACCCATAGGTACTTGGGAAATAGGCGTACGCCTTGGGCAAATGAGTGAATTTTCCTTGCTAGTCATTTATATGGCGTTAGAAACTAAATTAATTAGCCCAGTAACCACTTATATGGCAGAAGCAGCCATTATTATTACCTTTATCGTTTCATGCTATTGGACGGTGATGCGTTATCCCACACCGCTAGCAGCCTCTGAGAATTTACGACGTGATTAATACTTACAACTATTAACGAGATAAAAATATGGGCACACATTCTCACTCTCATGGCGGCGGTCATTCACATCACGGGCATGGGCACGCACGTTCCTTTAATCGAGCCTTTGCAATTGCCGTTAGTGCCACGCTGATTTATAGCATCACAGAAGCAGGCTATGCGATTTACGCAGACTCCATGAGTTTACTAGCTGATGCCGTGCACAACTTAGGCGATGTATTAGGCTTAGTTCTCGCTTGGATTGCAAACTGGCTTTTGTCGTTTCCTGCACGCAAACGTTACAGTTACGGATTCAAACGCACCACTATTATCGCAGCATTATCCAATGCCGTTATTCTCGTAGCTACTTCAGCCCTTATCGCTTATGAGGCAATCCATAAATTATTTAACCTAACCAGCGTGAATGAGAATGTAGTTATCTCTATAGGTTTAATTGGTATTTTAGTCAACGGCGGCGCTTCTTTATTATTTATGCGCGGCGCTGAAGATGACATTAACATTAAAGGCGCATTTTTACATTTACTCGCGGATGCACTTATCCTAGTCGGCGTTGTCGTCTCCGCTATTATCATTCATTACACCAATTGGTTATGGATAGACCCTGTTGTAGGGCTTATCATCGTCGGTATCGTCCTTTGGGGCACTTGGGGATTATTACGCGATTCACTTAGCCTATTGCTCGATGCTGTTCCGCATTACATAGACTATGCGGGAGTAAAAGAATACCTCAGTGCCTACCCTGGCGTGACTGCTATTCATGATTTACACATTTGGGGTTTAAGCACTCGTGAAGTGGCATTAACCGCCCATTTAGTCATGCCCAATGCTAGCCTCACTGATTCAGACCATAAGAAAATTAGTGAAGATTTGCACGAAAAGTTCAAAATTGATCATCCAACCATACAAGTTGAAGCGGGCAGCGACCAAGACCCCTGCTTACGCTCACACCAATGTTAGGTGCCATTCCCCTATAAGGCATGGCACAATGTAAGATAACCGTTGTATTACAGGAATGTATACTATGGATTATCAATTGGAAGTGGATGAAAACGGCCGCCCTTTTTTAAAAGTCTCCCTTTCCGATTACGCGTTACTTAGCAATGCATTACTCAATAAAGGCATGGCCTTTACTGGCGAAGAAAGAGAAGCCTTTGATTTAGTCGGTTTACTCCCACCTCATGTCACGGATTTAAGTATTCAGCGCGAGCGTTCTTATCTGGCATTCAAAAACAAAGACAGTGACATAGAAAAATATATCTACCTGCGTGATTTACAAGATTCAAATGAAACTCTTTTTTACAGTTTACTTACCCATCATATAGAGGAAATGCTTCCCATTGTTTATACGCCGACTGTAGGTTTAGGTTGCGAGCGTTTCAGCCAAGTTTATCGTCGACCACGTGGTGTATTTATCGCTTATCCTTATCGCCACAACATTGAAAAAATGTTAGCAAATAAGCGATTTAATAAAGTGAAAGCGATAGTTGTTTCAGATGGTGAACGTATTTTAGGTTTAGGCGACCAAGGTGCAGGCGGCATGGGTATACCCATAGGTAAACTCTCACTCTACACAGCTTGTGCAGGAATACACCCTTCACAAACACTGCCTATTTTATTAGATACAGGGACCAATAATTTAGCATTACGCAAAGATCCTCTCTATATTGGCTGGCGTCACGAACGTATACGCGGTGAAGAATATAATGAATTTATTGCTATGTTTGTTGATGCAGTTAAAAAACGTTTTCCTCATGTTTTATTGCAATGGGAAGACTTCGCTCAATTAAATGCACAACCTATTTTGAATCAATACCGCGATCAATTGTGTACGTTTAACGATGATATCCAGGGCACCGCCGCCGTTGCTGCAGGTACGTTATTTGCCGCCATGCGCGTGACAGGTATTCCTTTAAAAGAACAACGCATCATTATCGTGGGTGCAGGTTCTGCCGGCACTGGCATTAGCAATTTAATTTTACGCGCTATGCTTACACACGGATTGACTGAAGAAGAAGCACGTAGACGATTTTTCTTGATCGATAAAAATGGTTTATTACTAGAAAACACACCTAACCTACTCCCTTTTCAACGTCCGTTTGCGCAAAAAAACGATTTAATTAGCAGTTGGAAATTAGATAAATCCGTTATTACTTTATTCGATGTCGTCAAGCACGTAAAACCCACACTGTTAATTGGTGTTTCTGGTCAGCCAGGCATATTTACAGAAGATGTTGTAAAGCAAATGGCAAAACACGTAGAACGGCCTGTTATTTTTCCTTTATCTAATCCTACTTCTCGCTGTGAAGCTATTCCCGCTGACCTTATGCGATGGAC
>BMAH01000038.1 GCA_014132615.1 Gammaproteobacteria bacterium | reverse complement strand
ACAGAATAGAGCTTGTTTTAAGGTAAAATAAGCATCAAATAAATTTAAATTATTAGAAAAGACAAGCGAGGGGAGAGAGTTAAATGATTAAATCTATCTTTTATATTTTGTCTATCACTTTTCTGATAATGCCATTTAATAATGTTAATGCCTCGCAAGCACAGGATATTGATTGCCACCCAAAAATAAATCCTAAGTTACCACAGTATATCGTAGGCTATGGTTCACTTATGCGGGAAAAATCTAAACTAGATACTGACAAAAATGTTGGTATTAATATTCCTGTTACTATCAAGGGTTTCAAGCGAGGTTGGTTTGTAGTCAGTGAGCAATCCAATGTGGGTATTATTTATTTAGGTGTTGTAAAGGATAAGATATCTAGCTTAAATGGCGTTTTATTTAAATTAAATAATGATAAATCAATCTCAGCTTATGATTCGCGTGAGCTGGGTTATTGCAGAGCCGCTATTGAAGATAAAAATATTAAATTGATGACATCACAAAGCGTAATGAAGGGCCAATATTGGATTTACGTGATTTCAGATAAAGACAGACATTCTCCTTCGAAACGCTATCCTATTGTTCAATCTTATACCGATATTTTTCTCTCTGGTTGCTTTGAAATTGAAGAAAAGTATCATCTAAATAATTTCGCAAAAGAATGCGTACTGACGACTTCTAATTGGTCTAGCGAGTGGGTAAATGATAGAATTAAGCCTCGACGAGTACATAATGAACAGTTGGCGACAGCGAAAATAGATAATCTATTGGCTGCAGAAATTCCAACCTACTTTAGTTCAATTAAAATTCTTAATTAATAACAGCAACCTGAGCGACGCATCATGAAGCCTGAACAGCAAGATTTAAAGCTAAATACCTTTTCCTCTTTAGAATTGCGCGAAGCCTTATGGAGGAATTTAGCTACCTTGAACTATCATACAATGACGCCTATACAGGCCAAAAGCTTGCCCTTGATGCTAAAAAATCAAGATGTGATTGCCCAAGCTAAAACAGGAAGTGGTAAAACGGTTGCATTTGGATTGTCATTGCTCAATCGTATAGAGGTTGAAAATTATAGGGTACAAGCGCTTATATTATGCCCAACGCGCGAATTAGCAGAGCAAGTAAGTCAGGTTCTGCGTCAACTCGCTAGATTAATGCCTAACGTAAAAGTACTTAACTTGTCAGGTGGGTTACCGCTTAAACCACAATTAGATTCTTTGCGGCATGGCGCGCACATTATCGTAGGTACGCCTGGGCGAGTGCAAAAACATTTAGATAAAGAATCCTTATCATTAAAAAAATTAAAAATTTTAATTTTAGATGAAGCGGATCGTATGCTTGATATGGGATTTTTTGATGCTATTAGCGAGATTATTCAACATTGTCCTTCGCAACGACAAACTCTTTTATTTTCTGCCACCTATATTGCGGACTCTATGGTTAATAATTGGTGTCTAGTTAACTACACATAAATGGCTACTTTTTATTTAAGGCACTTAGCTATTAATAATATTTATATTTTTCTTACATTGACTTTTCTACCTTTTAATTTTCCTTGTCGGAAATGATTATAAGCAGCATCGGCTGTACTTCTGTGCACAGCTACATAGGAATATAAAGGCCCTATGTCAATCTTGCCTATCATATTTCCCGGCAATCCAGCCTCTTTGGTAAGGGCGCCTAATATATCACCCGGCCTTATTTTATCTTTCTTTCCGGCGCTTAAACAGAGCGTAATCATGTCAGGCAATATTTCATTTTTTAGTGATTTTTCTAGTTTACTTACATCGCTCCACACGATTGAATGAGATAATCCATCTTCAATAGCACAAAGTTTTTCTGCATCAGCTGGCGTTGTTATGTTTAATGCTAAACCTTTTTTCCCAGCTCTACCTGTACGGCCAATCCTATGAATATGGACATCATGCTCAAATGCTAATTCATAGTTGATAACAGCAGGAAGATCTTCAATATCCAACCCACGCGCCGCTACATCAGTTGCTACTAAAATGGAGCAGCTATTATTTTTGAACTTAATGATAGCTACATCACGTTCTATTTGATCCAAATCACCATTTAACGCCATTGCACTAAATCCCTGCTCTGACAACATGGTTGCTAACTGGTTAGTCAACTCCTTCGTGTTACAAAAAATAAGAACTGAGCTGGGTTGATAATGTAATAATATTGATTTTAATACGGCAAATTTGTGGGAGTGATGATTCACTTCATAAAAAATCTGTTCAATCTCTAATTCTGTATGTTTTTCTTCGATGATGACTCTTTCAGGATGCTGCATAAAATCTTTTGCTAGTTTTTTTATTTCAGCAGGATAGGTGGCAGAAAATAAAAGAGTTTGTCGTTGCGAAGGACAATGTTGAAT
>BMAH01000037.1 GCA_014132615.1 Gammaproteobacteria bacterium | reverse complement strand
GCATTAATTATACCGAGTGTATCGGTATTAACTACTGACATACGCTCAATTGTTATATTTTGTTCATTGATTAAAACAATCAGTGATTTTAGTAACTTATCGAATTCAGCGCGTTGAAAATGCATTTCAATAGATCGATTAGAGACTTGCTTCATTTGTGTTAAATATTGTTCTAAGCCAGCTTGATTCATTTGTTTTTGAATCACGCTCATCAAAAGCACCAAGGATGTTGCTTTACCTTCGGAGGGGGTATTTCTTTTACTTGCTTCTACTTTTCTTAATTCTTTATCTGTCGCTTTCATCCACGCTAATGTTTGCTGTTCTGCTACTAATTTTTTGCGTAACACATAGGTAGCATTATTGATGGGTTGCCAAATCATTATATAAACAAAAAATAACAGTAAACAAACACTGCACAACACTGAAATACGCTGATCACGCTCGCTTAAGCCAAGCCATGTTGTTTTTATTTTTAGCCACTGTTCTTGCATATCATCCTCATTAAGCTATTTCAATTAACAATGTTGCGTCAATGCGCTCACCTGTTAAAGTCGCATTTTGTTGCTTAAACGATAAACCTTGCTTGGTCAGATTATCGGTAAATGCTGAAAAATCTTGGGTATTTGAAGCAACAATATAAATAATTAATTGGTTATTTTGAAAATCAAAACGGGTTAATTTTATCCCTGAAACTGCATGTAAATTCTTACCTATTTTGCTCAATGCTACCAGAAAACGATTTTCACCCGCACTTGAGAGTAATTTTTGACGTTTTTCTTTTAGCCGCATTTTTGGTGCTACTACGCGTTTTGCTTGAGGAAAATGATATTTATAAATTTGATTAATCTCATTTTCAACTTGCCGCACTTGTTGAGATAAAATGAAATAAGAAATGAGCGGATACAAAAATAAAATGCTAATAAATGCTACTGAAGAAAATACTAGAAGCTTACGTAAACGATTATGCTCTATTCCACTAGACTTAACTGCATAGTTACCTTGTAATAAATTAAGGCTAGCATAGCTGAGTCCTTGACTCATTGATTCAAGCATAGCCTCTTGCGGTAATTGACTTTCTGTTATTTGCCAATCTTTAGGCAACTCATGACTACACAATGTTTGGGTGTAATTACACACCTCTAAATTTGACGCAGTTAAATTCGATAACGCAGCTCGCAAATTACTTCTGTCACACGCAAAGGCTTGATGCTTATTAATTCGTACATACGCCATTTCATTATGCAAGTAAGCAGTCACTGTGTTTTCTTTAACTGGCAATGTATGCAAACTAGATATAAATAGCGTTGGTTCTATTTGTTCTTCATTGAGTAGAGCTAACCATTGTTGCATTTTCTCTTTAGCAACGATTGCAACCAACCATTCGTTTTCCGCTGTTTTTTCACCTAGCGCAAAATGTAGATTTTCTACCTCTGTGGTTAATTGCTCTTCTAATGCAAACGGCAGTACACGTAATAATTTTGAATATGATAATTTTGGCAATACCACTGATAAAAATAAAATATCTTCACCCGGCAAAATCACCACCACTTGTTTACCTTGCGCAAATTGAGACAACCCTTGCAAACTATCTTGATAAGCGCTTTGACTCACTTTTCCTTGTTCGGTTATCGTTGCCCAACCTACTTGCGTTAAATCATGCGCATGTAAATAAATAAGTAATTTTTCTTGCATGTTTTTACCTTTTATCAGCCAAGCTGGCCCTTACTTTGCCATATAATTTTAATGGTTACTTTACCTTGTTCTGCTTTACGCTCAAGCAAGGTATAAAGCAATGTTTGCTGATTTTCTATACTGACCGTTGTTTCAACCAAAAAATACGTGCTATTTATAGCAATCTTTTTCTCATCCGATATTTTATGATTTTTTACAATATCTAAATTTAAAAATTGCACGGGTGTATTAAATGGCGCATTTTTGCGAATAGATTCTATCGCTAATCCTGTTTCAATCGTTAATGAGGGACTTAAAGTAGCAAGTACAGGTGCCCTAGCTGTTTGCACATTGATTGGCGTAGGCATGGGCAATGCAATCAAATAAGGTTGTAAAGCTTCAAATAATTCTTGCGATACCCCTTTCACTAAACGCCATTCACTACTGCTCACCATTAATTTATGTGCAGCCCTATAAGGTGGTACTTGTTTAGCATAATATTGCGTATATACATTTTGTTGCTTTTGTGGAGTTACCCAATCTACTGTTGCGCGTGTAATTTCTAGTGCTTGCGCTTCACTTAATTTAGGTGCTATTACCCTTAATAATTGTGTAAAGTCATCAGGTGCTTGCAACACATTATTAATATTAAAACGGGCTTGCGCATCGTCAATAATACTAGAAATTGTATAATGGTTAATTTCTTCGACTGGTGATGCTAAGGGTAAATTATCAATACGCTGATTCGTTTTTTGCTGCTCCCAATTCGTATTTAATTGATCGATAGCCCAGGCTAGTGATCCCTGCGCATAAAATTCTGCTTCAGCATGTCTTAATAATAAAGTAGTTCTGCGTGTGTCACGCTCTAAATGCGTGAGCATTGTCGTTGCCATGACTGCCACTAAAGCTACAATAAAAAGTGCAATAACAATCACGACACCACTTTCTTTATTACGATGCTTGAGTGACATGACTTAACTCTATTGATTCAGCAGGTATTAAAAACATTTGGCTAATTTCACCCCAATTTTCTAATTCCAACGTGATCTTAATTGCACGCGGTAACGGTTGCTCACCTTGCTTTGTTAAAGGCCAATGGTCGTGCAACAAACCATCTTTATCGACATATTGAAAATGCGCTTTGCTAATACCTGATAATAAATTTCTAATGTAAGGTTTAGCTCTCGCTAACTGATCCACATTTTCCGCTGTTTTTCGCCATAAATTTTGCTCATACCATTCATAGCTAACTCTTTGCAAAGTACTGCGTAACACAGTATGGTTTAAATTAGCATAACCAGTATGCGTGAGCGTAAATGCTTCAGGGGATCCAACAAAAGCCGCTTCTTCTTCACTTGCCGCAT
>BMAH01000036.1 GCA_014132615.1 Gammaproteobacteria bacterium | reverse complement strand
TATTCCACCTGTACTTGATAACAATTTAGTTGATCAATATGTAAAAGTAGATGATGAGCGCTATTAAATAGCCTATCCAGGGTGTAATTTGGACTGCAAAAGTACGCCACCAATGATGCCAAACTAATTGTGCGCTGCGTTTTAAAGATTCAATTATGCCTTTGTTTTCTATTGCAATGAGTGGGATGAGAAAATAAAAGAGCGTGTAAACGTAAATAGTAACTAAGATAGGTAAAACGAAAATTAAACATAAAATTAAAATACGTATGGGATGACCTATAAAAATATCTGGGTTAAGCGATATGGCTAATTGTATGAGATAAAAAGCAATCATCACAATGGCAATGACAGCAAGTTGTATAAGGGATGCGACAATGACGGCCCATACTTTTCTAAAGCCTATAACTAAATCTTCTTTAATAGCTTCGTGCTTATGGCGAATATGACTGTATATGCGCCACAGTACGCTGATAAATAAGATAAGCCCAACAATTTCGATAATTAGAAAGAGGAAACGTAAAGGGCTAAATGGTGGTAGAGAAGCAAATACATCGTAACCTGCTGATAAAGACATAAGACGCGGAATAAATACAACGACTGCTAAAATTAAACTAAGTGCTATGGCGTCTTTAAATGTGGTTAGGTAGAGGCCAAAGCTGCGTCGTATGACTTGTGTATAACTACTTGGTTGGGTGGGTAAGGTAGTATCCATACTAGTTACTGTCCATTTCAAGAAGGGTTTGGAATATAGTAGCAGAGTATTGTCAGTGCGTCATGCGAGCATGCTGTTTTGGTAGCCGCGATGGTAGCGCCATTGTCATCCTGAGCGCAGCGAAGGATCTGCTTAATTTCCATTGCTGAATTAGAAGCAGATCCTTCGCTGCGCTCAGGATGACAATGGCGCTACCATCCGCGGCTACATTTTTAATGGGTCACGGGATAAAAATATCAATGCGCAGAAGCAGCATCCCAATTATCGCCTGATCCTATCGATACTTGCAGAGGAACGCGCAGAGTGACGATGTTGCACATGTGATGTTGTATAGCCTGTTTCACTTGTTCTACTTGTGTCTCATCAACTTCAAATACCAATTCGTCATGTACTTGCATAATCATACTTGCTGGAATCTTTTCTTTTTGCAGCCATTCATCAATTTTAATCATAGCAAGTTTGATAATATCTGCTGCGCTACCTTGCAAGGGCGCATTAATTGCAGCGCGTTCAGCCGCTTTTTGTCGAGGAATTTGGCTTGAATTAATATCTGGTAAATAAAGCCGTCTACCCCACAATGTTTCTACGTAACCTTTTTCTTTCGCTTGTAAACGTGTGTTATCCATATAAGTGCGGACGCCTGGGTAGCGAGCAAAATATAAATCGATGTAGTCTTGTGCCTCTTTTCTATCAATACCTAATTGCCTTGTTAAACCAAACGCAGACATACCGTAAATTAAGCCGAAATTTACCGCTTTTGCATTACGCCGCATATCAGGTGTAACTTCTTCAATAGAAATACCTGCAACTTCTGCTGCAGTTGCTTGGTGAATATCTAAATTATTAACGAAAGCATGTAACAAACCAGGATCTTGTGAAATATGTGCCATTAAACGCAATTCAATTTGTGAATAATCGGCGCTAATTATTTTAAAGCCGTCTTTAGCGACGAAAGCTTGTCTTATGCGTCTACCTTCCGGTGTACGAATAGGAATGTTTTGCAAATTGGGTTCAGACGAAGATAATCTACCTGTTACAGTTGCAGCTTGATTGTAAGAAGTATGAATGCGACCAGTTTGCGAATTAATTTGTTCTGGTAAGCGATTAGTGTAAGTCGTCATTAATTTATTTAAACTACGATATTCAATAATCATGCGCGGTAATGCAAATTCTAGAGCTAATTCTTGTAGTACAGCATCTGCAGTTGAAGGTTGACCGGTCGGTGTTTTTTGTAAAATGGGTAATTTTAATTTTTGAAATAACACTTCTTGTAATTGCTTAGGTGAATTTATATTAAATTCATGACCTGCTAATTCAAATGCACTTCTTTCTAATTCTCTTAATCGTTGATCCAATTCTTTGCTTTGTGTTGCTAACAATGTTGGATTAATTAACACACCGTTTCTTTCAACGCGCGCTAACACCCCGATAAGTGGAATTTCAATGTTAGTAAATATGTGTTTTAAACCCGCTTCTTTTTCAATTCTAGGCCATAATGTTTCATGCACTTGCAAAGTAATGTCTGCATCTTCGGCAGCATAATTTGCTGCTTTTTCTAGCTCAATTTGATTGAACGATAATTGTTTGCTTCCTTTACCTGCAATATCTGCATAAGCAATCGTGCGCCAACCTAAATATTTTAATGCGAGTGAACTTAAATCATGATTATTACTGACGCTATCTAAAATATAAGATTCAAGCATGGTATCGTAAGTGCAACCTTGCAGATTAATGCCGTGATTTGCTAATACTTCCATATCGTATTTTATGTTTTGCGCAATCTTCTTTATGTTTGGATTTTCTAATATGGGTTTTAATTTTGCTAACACAGTTGCTTCAGTTAATTGTGCAGGTGCGCCTAAATAATCATGCCCAAATGGAATGTAAGCTGCTTTTCCTGCATTGATTGCAAGTGAAATACCGACTAATTTTGCTGACATATAGTCAATGCTAGTAGTTTCTGTATCAAAGGCAAAAAGATTGGTTTTTTCTAATTCTTTTACCCATTTATTTAAATCTTCTTCAGTTAAAAAGCTCTCTTCTTGGTAAAAAAGCCCCCAATCTAGGTATTGCCGCCTAA
>BMAH01000035.1 GCA_014132615.1 Gammaproteobacteria bacterium | reverse complement strand
AAGAATCACTTCATCATGATCAGATAACATTATTTGCCTCTCTTTAATTAATTTTTAACATTATAAAAATTAACGATGAAATGAACCCAGGGTAGAAAGTACCTGAGCAACATCAAATATTTAGTATTAAATGAGGAAAAAAGCCTGCGTAGATAACGCAGGCTAAAAGAGTTTTTACTAAAAATTAATGCTGTTCTACCCCCGCAACGATCCACTTAGAACTCAACAAATCTTTGCGGAAATGCCAAATTTCTTTAAATTCAGCCGCATCTTGCTGCTCTTCGCGTATGGTGCCTGAGAATTGAACGCTGGCAGTAGGAACAGAATTTCTGCCCATTTCAAAATCATTCACGACTTCTAATAAATTTGCATCCAATGAAACCACATCAGTTTGATTCACTGCATCACCGCGTTCTTGTATTTGCAATTTCACTTCAGCAAACACTTCAGGGGTAGTGAATTCGCGAATGTCTGCTAAATTTTTTTGATCGTAAGCCGTTTGCAGACGATAAAATTGTACTTTCGCTTCACGTAAAAATTCTTGCGTATCAAAACCAGGGGGCACGTTTGCCGCAGCACTAGAACCTGCTGTTTGCATAAAGGATGAGTAATGATCTCTGTGAGCTTGTTGATCAGACATGGTGAAGCGCTCTTGAGTAACAGCTTGAGAACGAGAACGCCATAAACGCATTATCATCAAAGCGCCAAACGCGAGCATCACCCACATTAATATATTGCTCATTCCATGGCCCATAAAAAGACTAGCTAACATGCCGCCTAATGCTAAACCAGCTAATGGCCCTAGCCATTTGCTAGCGCGAGATTGATTAGCAGCGTTTCCTATTGAAGACTGGGCCGGTGCTTTGTAATAGCTACTGCTGCTACGGGATACACCAAAACTTCTTCCACCACCGAAACGTTTAGCTTCTGCCTCGCCTATAAATAAACCTAATGTTACTAAGCCGAGCAATAAAATCGATAAAAAACGGCGCATATCTTTGCCTCTCCGCACAAAATAAAGTTACGCCATTATAACTGTAAAGTGAATTTAGCGGAATGCAGAAAATAGATTAAATATAATCACAACTAAATTTATACATCATTAAATGATCAAATTATTGGCAGAAATTATTCCAACTACACACACTCATAATGTTTCCTTAATATTAATTTGTTAAGGTAAAAATTAAACGGGTATGAAGGCATAGAATGCTAACTAATCATACAAAGGGAATTGGGGATGCGATTGCTAATACTTTTAATAGCACAGTCGCTAGCACCTTAAGCACAACCAGATGGCTTTTCAGCCAAGTTAAGCTAAATACAAGTAGCAGCGCTAGCTTTACCCCTGCCAAGTGTCCACTTCAAAAAGAAAGTGAGACGCTTTTGCCCTCTATGGCAATGCAATTAAACGAATTTGAAATGCAGGAGCGAAATGACATTCGCTGCTTTCATCAAGTTTTCACTGTCATTAAAAACTTGAAACGTTTTTTTTATAAAAAGAATCCTGAAAATTCTTCCATGTCTGACCTTGAAGCTTATTGCCGAGGCGCTATCTCAGTCATTGCAAAAGGCCATGTCCCTAAGTCTGCTATTCCTGTTTACAATGATTATAGTGAAGCAGTGGGTTTATGCAGTGAAGCTATAAATAAATTTGCTTCGCTGATTGCGAGACCTTTCAGCGCCGCTGATTTTCAAATCAATATTCTAAATAACCAAGCCGTTTCTATTCCCATGTTAATCAAATTAGAAAAATGGGCTAGAAAACACAAAATTAATTTAGATGAATTAGTAAAAGAATCAAAAGAAGAGCTAGATAAATCCTACATATTAGGCTTGCAACAAGATGATGTATTAGCGCATTGGGAAAAAACACTAACCACATTAATAATTAAAAATAACGATTGGCTTAATAATGATGAAGAAGAACCCGATAACACAGAAGAGATTCTCGCACTTATCAAAAAAATCGCGCAAGATTTAATTAATTTCAGATATGTGATGGGCTTTGCCATTGTATTTGTCTCTCGTTATGCTCATGCAGAAGATGATATGCATAGAGGTAATGTGGGTTGCGGAGAATTGGAAGAGGCGGTTAGAGATATAGTCGGTATAGACTTTGATATGCTGAAATGGGAAATACTCTACTGCCATAAAAAAAGCGGCGTCATTGATGATTACACGCGTGATCCTAGCTCAAGTGGTTTTGTTTTTCGCGCACCAACTGGCCGCTTTGTTATTACAGCTAATGACATAACTCGTTTACCCCATACGCAAGACGCCTGTGCCTTTTATAGGCCTACAGCAGATATCCCTACGATTCCTGAATGGGCAAAATGGTTAGTTAGCCGCTCTTGCAGCTTATTAGGATTAGACATAGACATTAATGAATATGTATCAAGCAATGCTTATAGAAAAGAAGACCAACAAGTATTTAGACAATTAACAACGCATCCTGTTTTTATATATTTTAAATTTAAAGTATTGCTTCATTATGTTTTAACGGATGGAAAACTATATGAAGATATAGCTCAATTATATGTTAGAGATGATTTGCAGCACTCAGACAAAAATTTACAGACTGATAAGAATTTAATTGATGTATTAAGAGATTATGAAACCTCTAGGATTGCAAAGTTTAAAACAGAACTTTATAAAACAGGTTATGAACTTGAAGTATGTTATGAACATTTACCTTCAGATAAAGAAATTAAATATAATCATACTTATCTTTTCATTGATGCGTATGCAAGAATTTGCTGTTTAGCAAAAAATTCGCAAGATGCACTTGAAACTATAATTATTCCTGCTGAAGAATTAGGCAGTCGATATAATACTATAAAAATGATATTAGAGGATAAAAGCCACCCACCTCTTAGCGATCAAGATCATGCTTTATTGGCCAAGATAATGGCGCAACAAGGCTATGCCATAAAAAATACTATCTACGATTTCAATCAATTTTTACGTGATCATGGTAAAACCGTTAAAAAACACATATTAGCTGATTTTATAGACCTGAATCATGAGTATCAAAAAAACTTAGTAGATATCAATAAAGTAGATAGTGAATGCGATAAATTAATCCGATTTGCAGATGAAGATTGCATTATAAGCCATAGTGACACCAGTGAATTAAGTAAAGCACTAAGCATTAGTGCACCAAACATTGGCACCTCTCATGGATTCTTTAATTATTCTCCGCAAGAGAAAAATGCTGAAATTTACGCTCGCTTACAACGTACTATTAGACAAAATCCAGGATTGATTACAGAAGGACGGGTTTATATTACGTTTGATAATATACAAACCGCAAAACGATTCCAAGCTGATTTAAAAAAAGCAGGTATTACTAACCAACATCCAGACAATGAAAGAAAAATGTCTGCTGGCAATGCAGATAAAAGCTCTAGTGAAAAACGTTATACTGTGCAACTACTTGAAACTGAATATCTAATAATTATGGAAAAAGGTAGCTCTTTATATTCTGTTTCTTATTAACTAGTTGCAACAACTAAACTTTATCCCCTTTAGATAATTTTCTCTTAACACCTAAGACGTTAACACATTCGACTGCTTCTAAATAAGGTTGCATTGAATTAAAAAATCCTGGATGCATACAAACACTAGGTACGGTAGACGACCTAATTGGCTGAGCAGCGGTATGTATACTAATCTGAGCGTTGTTAGGAGGCGTGTTTTCTTTTTCTCTTCTAGGACGCTTTGAATTATTATTTGTGGCTGATTTTGCTCGAAGCTTGTTTAATATTTCCATGCTTAATTTTGCCTGCATGGCATCTCCCGATCCTTTTCTCAAGCTAGAAGGATGCTTTGAAGTGCTAGTAGACTCTAAAGAGGACCCCTCTATTTCTTGCATTAAGCTATTTTTTAATTCTTCTGCTTGTAAACTAAAGCTGCTGTTAAAAAAACTTCTTGGGGAAGATAAAGTAGTTAATTCAACTATATCCTGCGGAGTTTGTTCAAGGGGAGCCTCTTTAGAGGATGAAGCTACATCTAATACAAGCAATGGTGGAGTTAATAATTGCAGTGTTAGGTTTTCTTCTGTATTTTCCTCAATCGTCTCCTGTTGAAAAAGGGGTGTTGTCACAGAAGCTGTCTCGCTTGCAAGCTGTGTAATTAGTTCCTTAATTACTTCAGCTTTCTCAACCCATGCAACTCTCTTTTCTATACACCTATTCAACCGATGGTTTTGATATTCTTCTTTTATGAAAAAAAGCAAGTCTGATAAGTACCTAAGAATAAATGATCCATCTTTATCCACTTCTCTATATCTATATTCTATGGACTCTATTATTTTAGGCCAATAGAAATTAATGTCTTCTATAGTTAAAACATGATAAAAAAGAGTCATTAAAAGGCCATTAAATGTAAAAAACCATTTTTTTCCTAATCTGTTTTTACTACTTTTTATATTTAATTGATATAAATCTAAATTAGCTAGTTGAGAAAGATTAGAAAAAATAGATGGCAAGTAAGATCGTAATTCTTTACAATGCCCTAAAGATAAAGGGATACTTTTATTGTAAAGCCTTTCACAAAACCTTCTTAGATTAAACGTAGGCTGACTTTCAGTTACTTCTTCAGAGAAACCTGACGTTTTCTCCTCTTCCTGCCTATTTTGTAAAGAATTAAGAATTTTGGTAATATCCTTTTTTCTTTCTTCCCATTGCTCTAGTAATTCTATCTGCATCAGTAATTCAATATGTTCTTTTAATTGCTTACGTTCTTCTTTTTGAGAACTTTCCATTTCGCTCCATTTAACTATTAACTGTTGAGTTGATGCTTTATAGGCTTCTGACTCTATATCACCCTTTACCAATCTAGGTAAGCGATATACATTTATAAAATTATGACTCCCTATAAATTCAATAATTGAATTTATAAACTCGAATGCACTTTCTTTAAATTTAATTTTTAAAGCTTCTACTAATCGAGGTAAGTATTTTTCTGTAAGATATTTATTAAATACTTCAAATAATAAAACTGTTATAAACCCATCAAGCGTTTCAAACCATTCTTCATTACAAATAATTAATTCTTCTTCATAATGAGGTAGAGTGCGCACATTACTATTGAAGAATTCATTTGAAAAAATTTTAGGAAGGTTACACCTAAGCAAAATCAATTCATCGGAAGTAAACATATTAGTAATAGATCTATTTTGCAGCGCATTAACAAATTGTTGAAAGTCTTCTTTTGCTGCATTTTCTATGAATGAAACTTCTTCTCTGATTTCTACTCCGAATGATGAAGATTGCATGCTAGCCTCGTTATATTATTGAATATATTGTAATATTTTGAATATTAAATATACATTTTGATTAAATGTTAGACTAATTTGCTTAAGAAAAACTTAAGAGCAAAAAAGTTTAGCTTGGAATTGAAGGAAAATAGGGTAGTGTTTGATAAATAATGCTGATAAGGAATACTAGTAAAACAAGACTTTAATCAAATAATTTTATAGTCTCCAAGCTAGGAAAATATTTTTTTACCTCTTTCTCAATATCACTTAAATACAGCAACTTCAGATTAGGCCCTGCATCTTGAGTAAAAAAGAGATCTAAACCCTCTTGGCGTAATGCCCACACTTGCTGCATAGCTGCAATGGTTTCTGGCAGGAAATAACAAACAGGAGGCCAGCTAGCCAGCATGGTGGCATGCATAGTTAATGCATTGGATTCCGCTGTGCCGCCTAATAGAGAAAAATTTTTAACTTGCAGAGCTTGCTTAATAATCACCGTATCTTGTAAAACTTTTTTAGGCCAATTTGCATAAAGTAAACTAGTGTTAACTGTACGCTGCATAGCTTCACGCGATGAGATAGATTTTTCTTTTGTACTAAGCGGCAATATGCCAATTTTTAATTCTGGCCAAGTAAAAGGTAAAGGTTCTGCAA
The DNA here is from genome assembly GCA_014132615.1 of Gammaproteobacteria bacterium. Lineage (GTDB taxonomy): Bacteria > Pseudomonadota > Gammaproteobacteria > DSM-16500 > DSM-16500 > Aquicella. The sequence goes on along the minus strand of BMAH01000035.1, from coordinate 36,540 downwards.
AACTATCCATGCCATCACGTTGAAGTCCTGCATGCCATTCTACAAACCCCATCCACAATGAACGTGAAGCGCTACCGCTTCCTAAACGGGCTAATATAGATAATTCTTTAGTTGATAATTGCCATGCAAATAAATCATTTAACGCACTCACTAATGAGGCAAAGCCGCAAGCAGAAGAAGCAAGACCTGCAGCAACAGGTATATTCATAGTGATGTTAACGTTTAATTTCCAATTTTCTTCATTTCTAAATAAATCTAAAAATTGCACTAAGCGTTTTACAAATGCACTGTCAGCTGCTAAAGGTTTATCATTTAATACCACTTTATCCTGTGTTTCATCAATAAAAGTTAATTTGGTTAATGCACCTTTATCAGGGAGTGAAATAGATAAACTGGAAGTATTAGGTAAATTTAACTCGGTATCACGCTTGCCCCAATATTTGCATAAAGCAATATTAGTGGGAGCAAAAGCTAAACCGCTTTCACGCCGTGTTGCTTTCTGGTTTTTGTTTGCAAACAAAGCTTGCACGACATCAGATTTTTTCACACTTTACTCCTTGCAATGTCATTGCAACTGGAATTTGCTCTACGCCTTGAGGTAAAGGAGAAGAAACGGTTGTATCCCCCAAACCAACTACACAATCACCCAAGCCTGATCCCGAAATTTTTGCACCAAACATAGCATTACCTTCACGCAAGGTCGTTACCATGTTTTGTAAAAGAGGGGTGCTTACGCCTAACGCTTCCATCATGCCTTGTTGCACATTCATGATTTTGCCAAAACTTTGCCAATCTTCCTTACGAATTAATTGCGCGCCTTCCATTGCACATTGATTAATGCTGGTATGAAGACTGCGTAATAAATGCGGATGAGAAGCAAATTGCTGCTGCACGTGTTGAATCGCATCGGCTGTTTTTGTTTTATAGCCTGCATATAAGACAGTAAGCGGATGCAAAGAAGTGTATTTTTCGGCAGAAACTGGTTGATTACGATAAGCAACGACACCACCTAACACAGAAGCTGAAATATCAGCACCTGAACCTACCCCTTGAATTTGCCTAATAATATTGCGCCCTTGACGTACAATATCTAATGGAGCAGAACGAATATTAAGCCAATTCATAATAGCTGACATCGTTGCAACAGTCACAGCAGCAGATGAGCCAAAGCCAATTTTATCTGAAAATTCAGTAGCAATATGTAAATCAAACCCTTTGCGCAGCCAAGGTTGGTACTGCCTAATAGCGCCTAATACAAATTGAAAAGGTTTTTCTATATTTACAGCGGCTAATTCCGTTGCATATTGTCCGTGTAAAGTCGAATCGATATTAATTTTTTCATCCACGCGCGGCGTTAGCGTTACAGTGATGCGCTTATCTACTGCGCACACAATAGCTTGACCACCTTGTAGTACACCGTATTCACCAAGCAACATTAATGATCCTGGCGCTGACGCTCTATATTGCATGCACACCTCGTGATTCACCCGCAATCGGGATAACGTGATAGCCAAAACGTTGGCACAAGGGAATAAACGTATTCTCATCTTCCGTAATGACTAACACTGCACCGCCCTTTTCGCCCGAAATACTACCCGCACCGCAAGTTTTTGCTGCTCCGCCTTGTTGTTCTATATGAGAAATAAATTCTTGTATGGTGTTAGGTACAACACCAATTTGGGTTAGTAATTGATGATTACGCTTTATAGCACGCTGCACATCAACGCGCGATTGGCTTTTTAATGCCGCATCCATGTCATTTGTGACAGAAGCAAATTCATGTTGTAGCGTTATAGAAGAAAAATGTACGGCTACTTTTTCTACGCACTGCCCAGTCGTTGATTGAGGCGTCCCAGTATTGACTAAATACATAGGAATTTGCGTAACGGTTCTTTGCTCTATTTTATCGCCGTAAACGTAAAGACAACCACCCTCTAACGCCACTCGTAAATCTAATCCACTAGAATGACCGTGCTGTGCGTTTTCAGCTTCTAACGCTAATTTAAATAATGTTTCATTGGGCACAGCTGCTTGTAAATAAGTAGACATTGCATGCATGACACTTAAAATTGTCGCAGCAGATGAGCCCATTCCACAGCCTATGGGAATCGTTGACTCAACGTGAATTTTTACCCCATCTGATAGAGAAACATTTAATGCATCAGCAATGACACCTAGGGTAAATTGCGCTAACTCAAATGGCTTTTGCAACACTTCTCTAATGCTGTAATCACCACGAATAAAACGATGATATTTTTGTTTCACGCGCGATTTTAAATCGCGTAAAGCTTGCAAGCTAATGTGGCTATGATGGGCTAAATCAGATAAATCAAATGCAATCTGCGGTCTAGTTTCACGCGTCACAGTCGCTGTAACATAGCGGTTTACAGCCATTGCTAAAGCGGGCATTCCATAAACGACTGCGTGCTCACCGGAGAGAATTAATTTTCCCGGCGCCTGAGCTTTCATGTCATTCCATGTGCCGCATTTTTAAACGGCGGAATATCTAATTGGATAACAGAGGAAGCGTGCACTTTCTCGTAGATACGTTTATGTTGTTGCAATTTGCTTAAACGATAATTGCCGGTGGAATAAAAAGGAATCGTTTGCTCACTGCCATCTTCCACATAAGGAAATTCAAAGAATTTTACATAGTCATTGTAATTAAGGGTAATACGCGTATCGAATAAAGCCGTATGATAATCGGTGTGCAAAGCCGCTTGGTAATTAGGTTGTACTACACCACTAAAATATTCAGCTACACAACCCGAACCATAACTATAAAAACCTATGCGCTGGTTAGATAAATCAGCGAGCACTTTATCTAATAAAGAAGCTAGAGCAAGATAAAGAGAAGCCGTGTAGCTATTACCTGATTTTCTACCGTAATCTAATGAATATTGAATTTGCTTATCTACTATTTCATCAGATAAATCAGTTTGGCTATTAATTTTTAGCAAATGTTGATGGGCTTTTTCAACTAGCCTTGGCACAGGAACGTGATAGCAAAAGAAAGCGTGATCTGCAAAATTGCGTTGCGATAATTGTTTGTATTGCGTCCAGCTTTTTTCAAGCATGGTGAGATAAAGTTTACTTGAATATTTACCATCAACGACAGCTAAATGGCTGTAGTTAGGTCGCCAGAAATCCATAACATTTTCTGAAACGATACCGCATTCAGGTTCAAGTGCTAAAACTCTTGGATTAGCACTAAGCAGCATAGCAACAGCACCGGCGCCTTGAGAAGATTCACCGGGTGTATTCAAACCATAACGCGCAATATCAGATGCAATTAATAATACTTTTTTTTGCGGATTTTCACGTAAATAAGGTAGCGCTAATTGCAATGCGGCGGTACCACTGTAGCAAGCTTGTTTTAATTCGATAACTCGGCAACGTGCAGGTAATTCAAGTAATTCGTGAACATAAAGACCGGCTGCTTTAGATTGATCAATGCCAGATTCTGTCGCAAACAATAGCATTTCAATTTGTGACTTATCTATTCCTTGTAACACTTGAGTGGCGGCATTGGCAGCCATGGTAACAATATCTTCACCTGGTGGCGGTACAGACATTTTGTATTGGCCTAATCCAACATGAAATTTATCAGCTTGGATTTGCCTAGCTTCTGCTAAGGTAGCTAAATCCATCACATAGCGTGATGTGTAAATGGCTAATGTGTCTATACCAACTTTTACCATTCTATTATCCCTCATTATCCTTTCGTTCTAATCGCAGATGGCTGCGCATTAATTCGCCTTGATCCGTTTGCGCTGCAAGCAGTGATAATTCACCGCACAAGACTGAAGCAGCAGCAATAATAGCTAAACGTCTTGCATTCATGCCTGGCTCACGCTTTTCAGTACAACCTAATAAACGTAAATTTTCTTGTACAAAATGCAGTGTTTTACCATTACCTACTGTCCCTACAATTAAATTTGGCAGGGTAACTGAAAAATATAAATCATGGCTACCATCTTTCCCTAATCGCAATTCAGCATGAACTATGCCTTGCGAGCCTTCAATAATATTCGCGACATCTTGCCCTGTCGCAAGATAAAAACCTAACAGCATATTTGCAAAATGCGCATTCGCGCTACGTAAACTACCAGCAACGATACTGCCTAACAAATTTTTCTTAATATTTAAATTCACAATTTTTTCTGGCGTGGATTTTAAAAAACGTTTGCATAAAGCATGCGAAATGGTGACTTCTGCTACTACGTTTTTACCACGACCGTAAAGACCGTTTACAGCTGACACTTTTTTATCGGTACAAAAATTTCCTGATATGGAAACATAACGCAGATGCGGATACGTTGTTAATATCCAGTCTAGTAATCGGTCTGAGGCAAGCGTCACCATATTATGGCCTGCTGCATCACCCGTTACTAATTCAAAACGCAAATAAAGCATAGAGCCAACGATTTGCGCGTGCAAATCAATTAATTTTGCAAAACGGCTAGTTTGACTCACTATCGCTTGCAACGCGGCTTTTTGCTCTTTAATAGAAAGATAAGCAGCATGCACTTCTGCTACTGAATCTGCTTCGACTAAGATAGAACGTGTCATACGCTCATCAATAATAGTCGCCTTAATGCCACCCGCATGCGTGCAAAGTCGCGCGCCTCTGTGAGTAGACGGCCATAAGGGAGATTCGAGTGTAGCAAGCGGCAACCCGACTTCTTCATTAATTTCATTACTAATAATTTTCACGGGACCCACAATGCGCATAGGAATAGCGGCGATTTGGTTAATCGTGTCGTCGTGATGATGATCTAAACTACTATTATCTCTATTTTGCCAGCGCATATTTTTCTTGAAATCATGAAGCCAGGGGACTATAAAGGACCCCATTCTACTGGAAAAACCGTGATGACAGCAACCGAATACGTGATATTAGTCGATGAAACTGATAAGGAAATTGGCTACGCAGAAAAGCTTGAGGCACATGCTAAAAATCAACTGCATAGAGCCTTCTCTGTCTTCATCTTCAGACAAAATTCGCAATGGGAATTATTGCTGCAGCAGCGCGGATTGAACAAATATCACTCACCTGGCTTATGGACCAATACTTGCTGCTCACACCCTAGAGCCGGAGAAGACATTATTGCAGCAGGCGAACGCAGGTTACAGGAAGAAGTAGGCATAAAAGCGGAACTAAAAAGTCTAGGTTGGTTTCACTACAATGCCCACTTTCCAAATGGCTTATCCGAGCATGAAATTGACCACGTGTTAATTGGCAACGTTCCAAATGACATCCTCATTCAGCCCAATCCCGATGAAATTCACGACTATCGCTGGATAACCCTAGAACAGCTAACCCATGAACTGGCTAACTCTCCTCAACAATTTACCCCTTGGCTTAAACAAGCGTTAGAGATTGTCAAAACCAAGGGAAATTTTTAAGCTTTATAAACTGGAAAGTTATTGCAAAGTGTAACGACTTTTTCTTTTATCTCTGTTATTTTTTCTTGATTGTGTAAATCACTTAAAATATCGCAAATCCAATTAGCTACTTGCACACATTCCTGCTCCTTAAAACCGCGCGTGGTAATAGCAGGTGTACCAATCCTAATACCACTTGTAACAAAAGGTGATTGCGTATCATTAGGTACAGCGTTTTTATTGGTGGTGATATAAGCTTGCCCCAATGCTGCTTCAGCATCTTTGCCTGTGATACCTTTATCCATTAAATCAATCAGCATAAGATGATCATCTGTGCCATTGCTAACTATTTTATAACCTCTATCCATAATCGTTTTAGCCATTGCACGCGCATTGCTGACTATTTGCTTTTGGTATTCAACAAAATCCGGTTGTAGCGCTTCTTTAAATGCAACAGCTTTCGCTGCAATAACATGCATTAAAGGGCCACCTTGCGTCCCAGGGAAAACAGCTGAGTTTAATTTTTTTTCTAAGTCAGGATTTGATTTTGCCATAATCATACCGCCGCGTGGGCCGCGCAATGTTTTGTGGGTCGTGGTCGTTGTGACATCAGCAATATTCACTGGAGATGGATAAACACCTGCTGCTACTAAACCTGCAATATGAGCAATGTCTGCCAGTAAGTAAGCGCCAACTTTATCTGCAATTTCACGAAAACGTTGCCAATTCACAATGCGTGAATAAGCAGAAAAACCAGTAATGATTAATTTAGGTTTATGTTCTAACGCTAAGCGCTCTGCTTCATCGTAATCAATTTCACCTGTTTCTAAATTTAGTCCGTAAGCATAAAATTTATAAAACCGTCCCGAAAAATTAACCGGTGAACCGTGAGTTAAATGGCCGCCGTGAGCTAAACTCATTCCCAAAACAGTATCACCGTGATTAATTAATGCCATATAAGCTGCTGCATTGGCTTGAGAACCAGAATGTGGTTGCACATTCACATAATCAGCATTAAATAATTTTTTCGCACGTTCTATTGCTAAATTTTCAGCGATATCTACAAATTCACAGCCACCGTAATAACGTTTAGATGGATAACCTTCTGCATATTTGTTAGTAAGCACAGAACCTTGTGCAATGAGCACATTAGGGCTTACGTAATTCTCTGACGCAATTAATTCTATGTGATCTTCTTGGCGTTGTTTTTCTTTTTCCATCGCTTGCCAAAGTTCAGGATCAAATTGAGATAAAGATTGATGAGAAAACATGAGTTACCCTTTTAAATTCGCATTATCTAATACCGCTTGTGCTTGTTTTTCTCTATGAGTACGCACAGCTTCACGGTAATGAGGATATTTATTACCTAACATACTTGCTGCTAAAATAGCTGCGTTAATCGCACCTGCTTTACCTACTGCTAACGTACCTACAGGAATACCAGCAGGCATTTGCACAATAGAAAGTAAAGCGTCTAAACCGTTGGTGAAGGTAGAAGATGGCATAGGCACACCCAATACAGGTAATACTGTTTTAGCAGCAACAACACCCGGTAAATGCGCAGCACCACCCGCAGCCGCAATAACAACTTCAACACCGCGCTCTTCAGCAGATTTTAAATATTCAAATAAAGCATCCGGCGTTCTATGCGCAGATAAAGCGCGCGCCTCATGCGGCACACCTAATTTATCTAACATAAGGCTTGCTTCTTCCATGGTAGTCCAATCTGATTTTGAACCCATAATAATTGCTACGTGTATCTTTTCCATTTTTAGTAACTCCTCTTAATGTTTAAAACAACGCTTACCTGTAAATACCATCGCGATACCATGTTGATTGCAAGCAGCAATCACCTCTTCATCACGCATAGAACCACCCGGTTGTATAATGGCACGCACACCTGTTTCAGCTAGCCTATCAATACTGTCTCTAAATGGGAAAAAAGCATCCGATGCTAACACGGCATCTTGAATATGCGTACCAGCTTTGCGGATTGCTAAATCTACTGCATCAATTCGTGAAACTTGTCCTGCACCAACACCTACCGTACGACTTTCTTTTGCAATTAATATACCGTTAGATTTAACATGCTTTAGCACTTGCCAAGCAAACAACATAGCCTGCAAATCTTCTTCATGAGGTTTGCATTCCGTCACTACTTGTAAATCTGCTAGTGTTAATACCTGAGTATCTCTTTCCTGCATAAGCAAACCGCCAGTAATGAATTTCATTTCCCAGCTTTCATTTATTTCTATTGCAATTTCTAATACGCGCAAATTAGGTTTAGCTTGTAATATGGCTAATGCTTCATCACTGTAAGAAGGCGCTAATACCACTTCCATAAAAATCTCAGTGATAGCTTGCGCAATCTCACCTGTGCAAGGACGATTAAGCGCGATAATACCGCCGAAAGCAGAAACAGGATCAGCTTCATACGCTTTCTTATATGCCGCATCGATAGAATCAGCTATTGCAGCACCGCAAGGATTAGCATGTTTCACAATCACACATGCAGGTGAGCTAAATTCACGCACGCAAGTCCACGCAGCATCTGCATCAAGTAAATTATTATAAGAAAGCGGTTTACCTTGATGTTGTTTTGCTGATAATAAACCTGTTTTATTTGCTGCTTGATAAGCAAGTGCTTTTTGGTGTGGATTTTCTCCATAACGTAATTCAAATTGATTACTAAATTCCAACGTTAATTTGTCACTTTCACCTTGTTCATGCTCTACAAAATAACGGTGAATCATGGCATCGTATTGCGAGGTTAAAGCAAATGCTTTCTGCGCTAATTTCTTACGCATAGCAAAATCGGTGCCTTGCTGATTCTGTAAAGCAGACAATATATTTTTATAATCCGCTTGATCAGTAACAACCGTCACCCAATTAAAATTTTTAGCTGCTGCTCTAACCATAGTGGGACCGCCAACATCAATTTGCTCAATGACTTCATCCCAAGCTATACTTTCTTTTTTTAAAACTTCAGCAAAAGGATAGAAATTGACAACGACTAAGTCTATCCATTTAATCCCATGCTTTTGTGCTTCTTCAGCATGCTGATCTCTACGACCTAAAATTCCGCCGTGCAAACGAGGGTGTAAGGTTTTTACTCTACCATCTAACATTTCTGGAAATTCAGTGATGGATTCCACTTTTTGATGTGGGATGTGTGCAGCAGTTAAACAAAGACTTGTACCACCCGTAGAAATTATATCAATGCCAAGCTCAGTAAGTCCTTGCGCAAATTCAATAAGTCCTTCTTTATTGGATACAGATAATAACGCGCGCTTAATGGGAATGATTTTCATTTGCATCTCTGTCGACAGGAAAGAAAATTTGACTTATTATAGCGCCTCAATAAAATTTAGAAACAGAGGAAGTTACCATGTCCATATTGGCCCCATTTTTTTCTATTTTCTGTCTGTTTTTTACCACTGCTGCCTTGGCTAATGCCTCTCATTTTAATTTAAAAATGGAAAATCGCAGCAATAAAGACACAACCATTACCTTCACTCGCAATACAGGCAATGTGTCATTAATCCCTGAATTACCCGCTAATACTTACTTAGCACCTCACACTATGACATTTTCTTACGGTGTAGAAATAACACCCATGAGCCCGCAAGCCTCATTTGATATTACCTTTCAAGGAAAAGAAAATTGTACATTTACCGTTGGATATTACGGTCCTGGCAATCCTAAAATTTCTATTGCAGGTTCAGGTTGTCACGGTGGCGGCTATGAATTAATGGAAGACAATCACACATTATTACTTTATGTTTCTGATATTCACTTAAAAAAGAATACATAAAATGAATTATCGCCTGATTGCTTTATTTTCATTTATTATCTTAAGCTGGGGACTAGCTTGGCCTATCAATAAAATAGGTTTAACTTACATGTCACCCATTTGGTATACCGCATTTAGGTTGATCGTGGGTACAGTCACCATGATGCTATTAGTCATTAGCATAAAAAAATTTACTGTTCCTAAATGGCGTGATTGGCCGCTGATTAGCACGTTAGGTTTGTTACAAATTAGTGTTTATATTTTATTAACCAATTACGGCTTAGCTTATCTTCCTGCCGGCAGATCGTCTTTATTAGCCTACACGACACCACTTTGGATAATGCCAGCTGCCTTTTTCTTTTTTGATGAAAAAGCAAGCTCTACGCGTTGGCTAGGATTTATTTTGGGTTTAGCAGGTTTAATTATTTTACTCAGCCCATGGGAATTAGACTGGACGAATAAAGATATTTTATTTGGCAGTGCGATGTTGTTATTAGCTTCTTTATCTTGGGCTATTTCTATTTTGTGTGCACGCTACATGCACTGGAGCAAATCACCACTTGAGATGATGCCTTGGCAATTGTTAATAGGCACGTTACCCATTGTTATATTTGCATGCATACAAGAGCCTATCATTCATATTGAATGGACTATGCCTTTAACGCTATCCCTTGTTTACACTGGCTTATTGGTAACAGGTTTGTCTTATTGGTGCGGCAATATTATCACAAAAGAATTACCGCCCATGGTGAGTTCGTTAGGCTTTCTCACCGTACCTGTTTTTAGTCTTTTATTATCTGCATTATTTCTGCATGAACATATTAATCTCGCCACTACCGCTGCAATGGTGTTAATTCTTTTAGGATTGGCTTTCGTTGCCACTGAAAAGAAATCTGCTTGAAATCAGTAAACCTTATGCTAAGTTATAGTTAACCACTATGACTTAGCATAAAAATAGCTATTTATCTCACTGGGTAACATCATGAGAAATCGTTTATTTAACTTTTTTCATACTAAAACATTTGAGGAAACTATTTGTTCTCTTCGCTTTGATAAAGAAAAACGCATGCAAGAATTTATTCCTCCATCCTTCATAGACCCTATCACTAACTTGATTTTTAATAATCCCATTATCACGCTAGATAAAATGAATGTTGAATGTATATTTGATATTTCTACACTTAAAAATTTATATATAGAAGGCGAATATATAAATTGCTACAACAGAAGCATTATTATAAAACAGCAAAGAGATGACTTAAGACGAGGTAAAATCTCAGAGTGGGCTCAATTATTAAAACAATTTGATCAAACAGTTTTTCAATTTACGCAAAAGCAAATTGATATCGCAACTAATTTATTGGATGATTTAAACTTAGACATTGAAAACCTTTATTTACAATCTGAAAACATTGGTTTGTTTTACAATGAACTAACCAACCATTTTCCTGAAGAAAAAGAGGATATTGAACAAAAAGGGAATGCGATACAAACTTACTTAGAGAATGTGATCAATAATTTATTTACTAAAACGCTTGATGAATTTGAAGAAAACAATTTGGATAACCTTTTTATAACTATTAAGCGATTATCTTAACTTAATCAACCTTTATATATATTAATTAACTCGTTGACAAAAAATCCGCACCTGCACGTTTTCGTCTTCCGCGTCTAGCCGATTTCGTCTGCCGTAATTTCGCAGCTTTCAGTACTAGGGCAAAGATGAAAGCATACGGACACGATTAAGTTAAGATAATCCCTAATAGATGCCCTTTTCTGCAGATCTAAAATTTAACATTTGAATAGCTTCAACAAACGCTTTGCCCTCTAAAACTTGCACCCTTTGCTTCAAACTATGAGCATCATCTTCCATATAAACCGCACAGCGTTTTTGCAAGAGTATAGGACCTGCATCTACTTCTTTTGTAACATAGTGAATAGTACAACCTGTTTCTTGTGCTTTTGCATCGAGCACTGCCTGATGCACGGCTAAATCCATTTTGCCTGAAAAAGCAGGTAATAAAGAAGGATGCACATTGAGGATTTTGTTTTGCCAATCTGTTACAAATTTTTCTGACAATATTCGCATGTAGCCAATTAAGATAACTAATTCCACTTGATATACATGCAATATTTCTGACACTTCTGCATCGTATTCTTCCCTAGTTTTATTTTGAGCGGAAAGATACATAGTCTTAAAACCATACGATTTTGCGCGTTCTAAAATAAAGGCTTGATCTTTATTGCTAATGACAATTTCTATGGAAGCAGCCAAATGTTTATCATGAATGGCATTTGCCAATGCAGATAAATTAGTACCGCGAGTTGAACCTAAAATACCTAAACGCATTATTCTTCTCTCAAACGACGCATATCGCTAATACGTTTTTGTATCATACGTTCTGTACCAATATCTTCTCTATGAAATAACTGACCACCAATCGCTGAAACTTCTTTTTCAGAAATTTCTTCTGCTGCTGCAATAGTATCTGCCACCCCAACATAAGCGGCTGTCCTTGCACCTGTTGCGTAAATTTTCCCATCTACTGCATTCACAGAGGAAAGATATAAACGCGTTTTATTTTTAACAGCACAAATTTCAATGGGTGTATTTTTAACAGGAGATTCAGGATAACCTTTAGGAACTGCATATTTACAAACAGTTGCTTGAGGTGCAAAAACGACTTGATCTATGGTTAAATTGCTCGTAATCATTGCTTGGCAAATTGCCACGAAATCAGATTTTAAAATAGTTAATACATTTAATGCTTCTGGATCACCAAATCTTGCATTAAATTCTATGACGTATACGCCTTTTTTAGTGGCAATAAAACTTCCATAAAAAATACCAATATACTTTTCATTTACCTCAGTCATTAATGCCTTAAGCGCTGCTTGGTTAATTTCCCACGCACTTTCTACATCTTTATCTTCTAAGAAAGGTAAACGATGATTCACATCAGTATAGCTTCCCATTCCACCCGTATTAGGGCCTTTATCATCCACATAAGCACGTTTATGATCTTGGACTATGGGCATAGGAACGATATGTTCACCATCACAAAAACACATAAATGAAAATTCTTGGCCTATTAATTTTTCTTCTATCACAACCATTTGGCCTTGAGCTAAAATTTCATTGCAATACGCTAACCCTTCAGCTAAAGAATGCAAGTGATCACCGGCAACTTTGACCCCTTTTCCACCCATTAACCCATTTGCTTTGATAACGAAATTATTTTCGCCTAATTCCGATAGAAAGGTATCTATCCCCAACACATCAAAAAACGCTCTATAACGCGGCAAACCTGGAATATTATATTTATGCATTAAATCACGGCCGAAAGTTTTACTTGTTTCTATTTGAGCTAACTTCCTTTTAGGGCCAATGGTAGGAATCGCATTACGCCATAACGCATCCGCCAATCCTTTTTCTAAAGGCGCTTCAGGGCCTATAATAACTAATCCAATTTGCCAATCTTTTGCATGCTTAACAATGGTATCGACATCATTAATATCGCCTACCCAGTAATTATGCGTCATATGCTTAATGCCAGGATTAATCGCTGTACCACAACAAAAAAGGTGGGGTTGTTGTGGAGAACGTTGTAACGCCATGACAATAGCATGTTCACGCGCGCCGGATCCTACCACTAAAATATTCATAGCCAATTCCTTAGTTGTTATATGATAACTAATCCTTCAACCTTTCTGCTTCACGACGTTTTTCATATGCCATACGATGTGTTTCTGACATCTTACCGCAAATATAATCTCCATCCATACACCCCATGCATAACTTTTCTATACGGTGGGGTCCACGGCGGGTAACAGCTTCGACTAAATCTTCTTTGCGCTGATATAATAATTTATCTACACCTAAATATTTTGTAATAGCTTCTTCTGATTGCTGTGCTGCAATCAATTCGTCGCGCGAAGGAATATCAATTCCATAAAAGCAAGGATGTTTAATGGGTGGGCAAGAAGAAACGAAATAAATTTCTAACGCACCAAACTCTCTAATCATTTTAACAATTTCACGCGACGTCGTACCGCGCACAATACTATCATCCACGATTAATACGCGTTTATTTTCAATTTCTGTGCGTTGCGGCGTTAATTTATATCTAACGCTACGCGAACGTGCTTTTTGATTAGGCATGATAAAAGTGCGTCCAATAAAAGGGTTTTTATATAACCCTTCAGAATAGCGGACACCTAATTCATGAGCGAAAGATAAAGCTGCAGTATTTGCAGTAAAAGGAGTAGGAATAACTAAATCTGGCAATACATCAGGATACGTTTCACGCCATTGCTTAGCTAAGTTTTGCCCCATGCGTAACCTTGAACGATACACACTAACACCATTTAACGTAGCATCAGGGCGCGCAAAATAGACGTATTCAAACACACAAGGTCTAAATGGTTTCATAGCGACTATACGCTTAAACAATTTCCCTTTTTGGTTTACATATGCTATTTCACCAGGTTCTAAATCACCTTTAGGTTCAAAACCTAATGCATAAAAAGGTGTGGTTTCTGAAGCAAAAATATAATCGCAACGACCGTCTGCTAATTTACGTTCACCCCATACTAACGGTCTTATTCCATGCGGATCTCTAAAGGCAATTAATCCTTTACCTATAGCTAAACTCACCACCGAATAAGAACCTTGAACCCTAGCAAAAATATCTTGTGTTGCTAAACATAATTGCTCAAAGAAAGTATCATCGTCATTATCGCCGTAAGATCCAACAGCTAAATTGTCTGCAAGGATTAATAATAATGCTTCTGAATCTAACGAGGAATTTAAATGTCTATGCTCACTGCGAATAGCATCAGCAAGCTCTGTATAATTAACTACATTACCATTATGAGCAAGTCCAATACCACGAGGGTTTCCTATCCAAAGTGGTTGAATGTCTGCTTCACTATAACCACCCGCTGTAGGATAACGCGTATGAGCAATGCCAATATTGCCTTTTAAAAAATCTATATCTTTAATAGAAAAGATTTCTCTTACTAAACCTAAACCTTGCTTAGCATAAAAACGCGTATCACAAGTTAAAATGCCTGCTGCATCCTGACCTCTGTGCTGCAAATGAATTAAACTATCGTGTAATTCAGCAGCCACTGATTCGTGGCTAAATATCCCTACAATTCCACACATTAGTTATCCTAAATAACCAGCAATACGTCTCATGATTTGTTGGTTTATATTATTATAATCGGTAAAAGAAAAGGCTCTGCCTGTTATCATTTCATATAATTGAATATAACGTGATGCTAAGGTGACAATTAATTCTTTCGGTGCTTGTGGTAAAACAGCATCTTTATATGGATCACAATGCTCGATAAACCATAAACGTAAAAATTCTTTATCGATATTTTCTGGTTCTTTTTGCTCTGCAAATCTTGCTTCATAACTGTCTTTCAGCCAATAACGGCTAGAGTCAGGTGTATGAATTTCATCAACTAATACAATACGACCTGAAGGATCACGTCCCAATTCATATTTAGTATCAACTAAAATTAAACCGTGTTCTGCTGCAACGTTGGTACCGTAATTAAATAATGCCATCGCAGCAGCGGATGCTTCTTCCCAATCCTCTTTCTTCATCCAACCTTCTGCTATAATTTCAGCTGGACTTATTGGCCTATCGTGTTCTTTATCTTTTGTAGTTGGTGTTAATAGAGGCATAGCAAGGCGTTGGTTTTTCTGTAAACCTTGAGGTAAATCTATACCGCAATAATTGCGCACACCTTTATTATATTGCGTCCACAAAGACGTGCTGGTTGTCCCTGTGATGTAACCGCGCACTACGAATTCAATGGGAAAAACTTCGCATTTTTTTGCAATCATCACATTAGGATGAGGAACAGCAATTAAATGATTAGGCACGATATGTTCTGTTTTCTCAAACCACCACGTGCTAGTTAAATTAAGCACTTGGCCTTTATAAGGCACAGAAGCCAAGACTTTATCAAAGGCACTTTGCCTATCGGTTGTAATTAAAATTAATTTATCACCGGTATCATAAGTATCTCTTACTTTACCTTGATAGCGTTGACCGAATTTAAAATCCGTTTTTGTTAAGCAATGAGGTATAGCATCTAAAATGCTATCGTGATAATTAAGTTTTGTATTGGTAGCAGTCATGGGCGTATGGATTACATATTATATTGGTTGATAAAATTTGATTAATCAAATCCGTTTTGGGGTCTTTAGTTTTAAATTCCCATAAGACTCCGTATTGTATTTTACTAATACCTTGTACATTAAAATGATCTTGTAATACTTGTTGCTTTTGCTGCCCCACTCCATCTTCTTTTGCACGCACTAAAAATATATTTTTATTATGTTTATCGGGTGTAACTAAACATTCTTTTCTATCGTTATATAACACACCGCTTTTCTTGATTTTTTCTAATGTCTCTTCACTATCGCAGGTAATTTCCCAATGAAATTGACGCTTTACTTCCACATCTATACCTAAGTTTTTCAATGCATTTTGAACAGTAAGCGCATGATTATCTGTTACCATTAATTGCACTATGCATTCTTTTTGTGTATCCGATTTTTTATAAATAGGCATGCTAGTACGACGGGGATAATAATTTAGCGGCGGTGTCACTTGCACTTTTCCTGCTTCAATGTAATCACGCATAGAAGTAAAAATTGCATCACCGTTAGACGTGCGCTCAGGATGCGGCATGATAGCCATTACATTGCCTGTTTTATTAGATATTGCAGCAATATTATTAATAGAACCATTAGGGTTAATAGGAAAATGATTTACAATATTGCCTTGTGCATCGCAATATTGAAAAACATTTAAGCCTTGAATTTCTACTTCTTTTAATAATGCGTGAGACATGACAAATCGCCCTTCACCGTGAGCAACGGGAATATGCAATAAGTCATTGGGTTTTAAGTGTCTTGTAAAAGCATTGCGCTGATATTGTTTAGCTAAGCGCACATAAACCCAAGCATTATAAAAACCACGACCCACTAACTTGCCGTGCACCATACGACGATTTTCTGTTAATGCCATTGCTAATTTATTATTTTCTAACCCCGGCACTAAGCCTGTTTCAACTAAAATTTGTGCGCCATTACAAATGCCTAAAATCGGTTTACCTTGCTCACTTTGTGCTTTAATTTCCTGCATGATAGGATCTAGTGCAGCGATAATGCCTGCGCGTGACCTATCTTCATAAGAAAAACCACCCACAATAATATAACCTTGCATATCACGAAGTTTTTCAGGTGCTTCATTCCATAAAAAGGGAATAGGTTGCATGCCTGCGCGTTTGACTGCTTCAATCGTTTCGCGTTCGCAATTTGAACCAGGAAATTGCACAATCGCAATATTCATTATAGTAACCTCACGTGTTTATCACCTTGCACCACACGGCCTATTTCGTAAATAGGAAAAGCAGGGAAATCATTCAGTATGCGTTGCATAGAAGAAATATAATTGCTAGGTACAATCATAATTAATCCTATCCCCATATTAAACGTACGGTACATTTCACCGTCTTTTAGCTGACCCAAATGTCTAAGTAAATTAAAAATAGCAGGAATTGGGCAAGCTAATTTATCAATTTCTACCGCACATCCTGCAGGTAAAATACGCGGAATATTTTCAAGCACGCCGCCGCCTGTAATATGCGCCATTCCCTTAATAGGAATATTTTTTTCTAGTAAGGTTAGCACGGGCTGCGTGTAATTGAGATGTGGTGTAAGTAACACTTCACCTAAAGATTGTGCAAAACTGGGAAGATGAGAATGAATTGTATAATGACCTACTTCAAATAATAATTTACGTGCTAATGAATAGCCGTTAGTATGCAAACCGCTTGAAGGAAAAGCAACAACGCTATCACCTGGCTTAATATCTTTACCTAAAATAGCTTTATCTTTTTCAACTATGCCTGTAATGATTCCCACTAAATCATGCTCACCAGTCACGTAAGTACCTGGCATTTCAGCAGTTTCACCCCCTACTAACGATATATTATTTTCTTTACAAGCTTGCGCCATACCAGCGACAATTTGCTCGATAATAATAGGGTTTAATTTGTCATTAGCAATGTAGTCTAATAAAGTTAGCGGCTTTGCACCCAATACAACAATATCATTGGCGGTTGCACTGACTAAATCCATACCTATGGTGTCAAACTTTTGCATGAGTTTGGCAACCATCATTTTGGTACCTACCCCATCAATACTTTGCACCATGACAGGATGTTCGTAAGATTGCATGAAAGGCTTAAGGTCAAACATAGAGCCGAAACCGCCAAGCGGCGTTAAAACTTGAGGTGAAAAAGTACTTTCTACTGCTGATTTGATACGTCTTACCGCTTCATTACCCGCTTCAATATCAACACCTGCTTGCTTATAACCCATTTGCGTCATCACACTCTCCTACAAAAGCTTATCGCGCAATCCACTTTCCCAAGCAAAACTAGCATCCTCTACGGAGACATCAATCACATCATTCATGCGCAAGCGCGGTTGATGAGATGTCGTACCCAATATGATAAGTGGCACTTGATGAGCAGAGAATAATGTTTTTACAGCTTGCAATTTATCGCGACTCACCTCAAGAATAAAACCACCTGTTTCACCAAATAATTTTTTCTCTATCGCAAGCGACCCTGGAATCGTAATGTTAGCACCGTAACGTCGCTTGAAACTCATTTCAGCAATGGCAACAGCAACACCACCATCTGAAATATCATGTGCCGCTAAAATAAGATCTTGTTGTATTGCCTGATAGACAGCCTTAATTTCTTGGTTCAAGGTAATCAAATCAGGTTTTGGCACGTGTGCGCCTAATTCACCGTGTAATTGATAATACACACTACCACCGCATTCATCCTTTCTATCACCTATCAAGATGATCCAGGAGTCAGGCTTTTTAAAATCATAGGTAATTGCTTTGGCAACGTCAGGCAATACGCCTAAACAACTAATCATAGGACTAGGAGGGATTGCGCCTTGCGCAGATTCATTATACAAAGAAACATTACCTGCAATCACAGGCAAAGTAGCAGTATGATCTTCTAAAGTAACAGCGCGACAAGCATCGGCTATCCCTCTTACCGCATCGACAAATTCACCCATTTGTTCAGGTTTTTCTGGATTACCGAAACATAAACAGTCAGTAATAGCAACAGGCGTAGCACCTACTGCAACAACATTACGAACTGCTTCAATAACTGCATTCACCCCACCCCAATAAGCATCAATTTGGTTATAGCGGGGATTTTGATCAAGTGATAATGCGATACCGACTGAGCGTATTTCCTCAGGATATTTATCTTCATTGAAAGGCTGCATAACACCTGCATCTGCCCATCCTGCTTCAATTTGCGTGCGGCCTTGAACTTGCTTATCGTAAGTTTCATAGATAGGGAGGCGCGACGCGACATTTTCATGTTTTAATAACGATAATAAAGTCGAATTGAAATTACTTGGCGCAGTTAAGGCTGGCTCTAATAAAACTTTAGATTTAGTGGTATAAGGCCTGTCATACACGATACCTTTTGTTATATCGCTAGCTTTAGCGGATACAATGGTTTCACCCTTGTGCTTTACAACATACAACCCATCTTTTCGGATTTGCCCTACGACTGCAGCGCAAGCACCCGCAGAAACAGCAGGTAAAGCAAAAGTGTCATTATAATGATGCAATATCATATCGACTAAATTAGGCGACACCACCCACATGAATCTCTCTTGTGTTTCAGAGCATAAAAGCACTGCCGGCGATAAGTGAGGCATACTGGTTGGGATATTTTCTATTTCAATCTCCGCACCATAACCTGCTGCTTCTGCCAATTCCACACTAGCGCAAGCGACACCGCCTGCGCCTAAATCTTTAAAACCAACTTTATCGATTAAGTTTTTTTCTTTGAGAATATCAAATAAGGCGTAATTCGCTTTTAAAATATGTCTTTGCAAAAAGGCGTTAGGTTCTTGAACCGCACCTTTATTTCGCTCTTGTTCCTCTTCCTGCAAAGTCGTTGAGGCAAAACTTGCACCCCCAAAACCGCTATTATCGGTAGGTTTACCCACTAGAATAAACACAGCATTATCTACCTTGGCTGGTGCATAAGAGTGAATCACATGATCTTCTCTTACTACGCCCAAGGTAACGACAGTGACCAAACAATTCTCATTATAAGCTGGGTTATAGTACACATCGCCTGCTAAATTAGGCACGCCGATTGGATTACCATAGCCACCAATACCACTCACTACGCCTTCTTGTATCCAATGAGTTTTAGGCCTGTTGATATCGCCAAACCGTAAACTATCACCTATGGCTATCACTTCAGCACCCATGCAGCACACATCCCTTACATTTCCTCCCACACCTGTTGCCGCGCCTTCATAAGGCACAATTTGTGAAGGGTGATTATGGGATTCGTGGCTAACCACGATGCCGTAGCGTTTACCTTCTTTATCCGTGGCAACTGCCACAATGCCTGCATCTTCTTTCGCACCCAATATGACGTGCGGGCCTTGCGTATTAAATTGCTTTAAATGTGGCCGGCTACTTTTGTACGAACAATGCTCAGAACCTTGTATAGACCATAAAATACATTCAGCTAGAGTGGGGGGACGTTGTAAGAGGGAATGTTGTATCGTTAACGCTTCGTCAACGGTTAAATTAAGTTGATATTGTTGCAATAATGCTGTGATTGCTTCCCGGGATAACTCAGAAAAATCGATGCTACCCTGTTTTTGCTGCATGCTACCCACCTTATTTTTGACGCTAAAAACCGTGCATAAGATAACGGGGTTAGCGTTTAAAAGCAAACCACTCACCTTGCTCACATAATTTTTACCCTTTTGTTATACTAGGCACATGCTTGCAAAGAGGAGTAAGAGCTTTGGCTAAATCGGTTGTAGAACTGCGCAACATCAATAAAACGCTAAACGACCTCGAGATTCTACATAACATCAATTTAGATGTTTACGAGGGTGAATTTTTAACCTTGCTTGGCCCTTCCGGTTGCGGGAAAACAACCTTACTACGCTTAATCTCCGGTTTTGAGCAACCCACACGGGGCACCATTTGCATAGACGGTAAAGATGTAAGCGGCCTACCTCCTCATGAAAGGCATGTACATACTGTATTTCAAAGTTATGCGCTTTTCCCTCATATGACATTATTTGAAAATGTCGCATTTGGCTTGCGCTGCCAAGGCACCCCCGAAGCTGAGATTGAACCTAGGGTGATGGAAGCGCTAAAAATGGTCAAACTTGAACAATATTCGCAGCGTAAACCGAATCAGTTAAGCGGTGGCCAGCAACAACGGGTAGCTATTGCACGCGCAGCGGTCAATAGACCACGCGTATTATTGCTAGATGAACCGTTATCCTCACTGGACTATCGTTTACGTAAGAATATGCAAATTGAATTAAAACAATTGCAGCGTCGTTTAGGCATCACCTTTATTTTTGTGACCCACGATCAAGAAGAAGCGCTATCTATGTCTGATCGCGTGGTAGTCATGCAAGAAGGATTGATTCAGCAAATTGGTACGCCACGTCAAGTTTATGAAGAACCTTGTAATTTGAAAGTCGCACAATTTATTGGTGAAGCCAATATTTTCCCTGGTGAAATTGTATCCATAAAAGACAACAAGCATATTGAAGTCATGATGCTAGATAAAGTACGCCGCGCAAAAACTCCTTTATCTTTTACTCAAGGCCAAAAAGTCCATGTATTAATTCGCCCTGAAGATGTGAGAGTTTGGAATCAATCAGAAGTGTCAAACACCTCAGATATGTTTGCAGGAACAGTAGAAGATGTGACTTACAAGGGTACGACCGTCGACTTACTGGTTCGTTTATCGAATAACAAAACGATTTCTGCGACTGAATTTTTTGATGAAGATGATGACAGACTAGAATACAAACTAGGAGAAACCGTATGGGTCAATTGGACACCAGGTTGGGAAGTGGTGTTACCTTATGAATCATAATACTAACTTTCGATTCTTCTCATTAAGCATTGTCTGGCTGTGGTTATTTCTATTTGCCCTCATGCCTTTTTTATTAATTTTAATTACAAGTTTTTTACATCATAGCGAAGGACATTTAGCTGAATTACCCTTAACACTTTCCAATTATACGCAATTAGCTAATCCGCTTTATTTACGCATATTTGAGAAATCACTGTTAATCGCTGGTGCAACCACCTTGCTTTGCTTAATCATAGGCTATCCTTTTGCTTATATCATTGCGCGCATGCAAGGACACTTAAAAGGCTTATTTATTTTACTTGTCATCATCCCTTTTTGGACCAGCTCACTTATCCGAAGTTATGCTTTAATCGCGATGATTAAAGCGAAAGGCATTTTAAATTCTTTATTGTTAGCAGCTGGCATCATTGATCAACCCCTTTCTATTTTATTTACCAATACGGCGGTCTTAATTGGTTTAGTCTATAACTTACTTCCGTTTATGATTTTACCGCTTATTACTAATATTGAACGCTTAGACTATCGTTTAGTTGATGCGGCTTTCGACCTGGGTGCAAATCGTTTTACCACGTTTAGGCGAGTGATTATTCCACTGACTATGCCAGGCATCATTGCAGGCTCTATCTTAGTATTTTTACCCGCTATGACATTATTTTATATTCCTGATATTTTAGGTGGCGCTAAATCTATACTCTTAGGCAACCTCATACAAAACCAATTTTTAATTGCACAAAATTGGCCAAGAGGCTCTGCAGTAAGCGCTGTATTAACACTAATATTAGCAACATTAATTCTAATTTATTTATGGTCTGCACGCGGTAAAGAGAAGGATGAATGGCTATGAGATTAATGCCTGCTTCCTATTTAACTTTGGTCTATATTTTCTTTTATTTACCTATTTTAATCTTAATTATCTACTCGTTTAACCAAGCTCATTATTCCCTAGTGTGGCACGGTTTTACATTAGACTGGTATAAAGAATTATTTCACGACGATGATTTATGGTTAGCCACTTGGCACTCCTTCGTGCTAGGCATCTCTGCTGCCACCTTAGCGACATTTATTGGCATGCTCGCCGCAGTCAGTTTGTATCGCTATCGCTTTGTTGGTAGGCAATTTTTAAATGGCTTAGTGTTTATTTTAATTTTATCTCCTGAAATTGTGATGGGTGCAGCTTTATTAATTTTATTTACACTCATACAAATGCCTTTTGGTTTTACTAGCTTATTAGTTGCTCATGTGAGCTTTTGTATTCCATTTGTCATTGTGACCACCTATAGCCGCTTAATTAGTTTTGATAAAAATATTTTTGAAGCAGCAAAAGATTTAGGCGCTAATGATACGATTATTTTCACTCGCATCATTTTACCTTTACTCTGGCCTGCTTTATTTGCTAGCTGGTTATTGAGCTTCACTTTATCACTTGACGATGTCATCATCAGTTACTTTGTCGCAGGCCCTGCTTTTCAAATCTTACCTTTGCAAATTTACTCCATGGTAAGATCGGGCGTTAAACCTGAAATTAATGCACTTTGCACTGTCTTATTTGGTTTAACATTCATTTTAGTCGTCCTTGCTCAACTTGCTTTACGCAAAAAGAATTAAGGAATAAGCATGCGCACACTAATTAGCTTTTTTATCCTTTTTTTTACCAGCATCTCCCTTCATGCACAAACTAATGTATTAAATATCTACGCATGGTCTGGTGAAATTCCAGATAGCGTTGTAGAAAAATTCGAAGATGAAACTGGCATACGCGTTAATGTCTCGACTTACGACAATAATGAAATTATGTATGCTAAATTACGTGCAGTAAAAAATGCAGGCTATGATATTGTTAATCCTTCTAGTTATTTTGTCGATCGCATGCGAAGACAAGATATGTTAGAAAAATTAGACAAAACTAAGTTATCTAATCTTAAAAATTTAAATCCTCTCTATACTCATGCAGAATACGATCCAGGTTTACAATATAGTATTCCTCATGTAGCCGGCATTACGGGTATTTTTGTCAATTCGCATTTACATAAAAATACGGATTTAACTTGGGCTAATTTTTGGTTACCTAACTATAAAAACCAACTCTTGCTATTGGACGATCCTAGAGAAGTATTTTCAATGGCTTTAATGACATTAGGCTATTCAGTCAATGACAGAGATCCTCAGCATATAAAACAAGCGTTTTTGCGCTTAAAAAAACTGATGCAGAATGTAAAAGTATTTTCTTCTGAAACGGTCGCTTCACTCATTATCGATGAAGATGCAACTATTGGTATGGCGTGGAATGGCGATGTGTATAAAGCAGCACAAGAAAATGGAGCAGTTAAATTTATTTTCCCTGCTGATGGTTTTGTCATTTGGGTTGATAATTTAGCTATCCCTAAAAATGCGCCGCATAAAGATAATGCTTATCTCTTTTTAAACTTTCTGCTTAGACCAGAGATTGCAAAAGAGATTGCTTTAACCACATTATTTTCTACCACGAATCTAGCAGCTCAAGCATTGCTACCAGAAAAGATTCGCAATAACCCTGCGATTTATCCGCCTAAGTCTGTATTGGATAAAGGCCAGTTTCAAACGGATATAGGTGAAGAGACGGCGTCGCTATTGGAGAAATACTGGGAAGAATTAAAGATGGGTGGTTAGCCGCGATGGGAGCGCATTGTCATTTTGAGCATAACTAATTGTCATCCTGAGCGCAGCGAAGGATCTACTTCCAATTCAGTAATGGAAAATTAAGCAGATCCTTCGCTGCGCTCAGGATGACAATGGCGCTCACATGCGGCTACATTTGGCTTACGCATTCACCTTCATCATAATATACGGATTATAAATCTCCGTTTTAAAATCAAATTTTTGATAAAGCCCGTGCGCATCTTCGGTCATTAAAAACCAGCGGAAAATGCCGCGCAATTGGTAATGAGCAAAAATATATTTAAGCAATGCCTGTCCTACGCCTTTGGCTCTATGAGGTTCATCGATGAACACATCCCACAAAGAAGCAAATTCAGATTGGTCACTAATGACACGAGAAAAACCTACTTGTTTCCCCTCATAAAACACACTAAAACACAGCGAATTTTCAATAATGGCTGCAAATCGCTCCGTCGGTAAACCCGTTGAGTAGCGGGAAGGGAGACACAGTAAATTGTATAAATAATCTAAATCAATTCTCTTCTTATCCGCCGTAAAGACGTAATCCCCAAACGAACTATCTGGGTAAGGAAGGATATTTGGCATAGTATTTGGCATCCTTTTTATTGTCGGTATAGAATATCGCACTACTATTCAAGAATCACTACCATGGCCAAAACCAAACTCACCTTCTGCTGCCAAACTTGCGGCACTTTGTATCCAAAATGGACAGGCCAATGCACTGGCTGCCATGCTTGGAACACCATAGTTGAAGAAGTTAGCACGCCGGTTACCAATAACCCCCGTTTTCAAGGTTATGCTGGCGGAGAGGCACTCATTACTCGTATGGCAGATGTGACACTGCAGGATGAACTTCGTCTTTCCTCAGGTTTGCAGGAGTTAGATAGAGTATTGGGCGGGGGTATTATCAAAGGATCAGCTATTTTAATTGGCGGTGATCCAGGTATAGGCAAATCGACGATTCTATTACAGGCTATTGCCCACCTTAGCAAAGCAGCCAAAGTATTATACGTTACTGGCGAAGAATCCCCTCAGCAAGTGACATTACGTGCAAGGCGTTTAGGGTTACCTGAAAACCAATTATGGTTGCTTGCTGATACGCATGTAGAAAATATTTTAAATCACGCACAAAAAGAAAAACCGCAAGTATTAGTTATAGACTCTATTCAAACTATGCATACTTCATTGCTTTCTTCAGCACCCGGTTCGGTTGGGCAAGTTAGAGAAAGCGCGATGCAATTAGTGAGTTTCGCTAAACAAACTGGAACGGCTTTATTTTTAGTAGGCCATGTCACTAAAGAAGGAAGCTTAGCAGGGCCACGTGTACTTGAGCATATGGTTGATACGGTTCTTTATTTTGAAGGTGAACAAGATAATAAACATCGCATTATACGCGCAGTAAAAAATCGCTTCGGCGCAGTGAATGAATTAGGTATTTTTGCCATGACAGAAAAAGGCCTACGTGAAGTTAGTCATCCGTCCGCCATTTTTCTTTCGCGTTACGAGCAACCTGTTTCTGGCAGCATTATTACAGCAACTAAAGAAGGCTCAAGACCTTTGCTAGTCGAAGTCCAAGCACTCGTTGATCAAACGCATGCGGCAAATCCAAGACGTCTTTCTGTCGGTTTAGAAACGCAGCGACTTTCCATGTTGTTAGCTATTTTGCATAGACATAGTGGTATTTCAACACACAGCTTAGATGTATTTTTAAATGTAGTCGGTGGATTACAAATATTTGAGCCTGCGGCTGATCTTCCTACTATATTTGCAATTTTATCAAGCTTACGCAATCAACCGTTACCACCCGATTTAATTGCCTTTGGTGAATTAGGTTTAGCAGGGGAAATTAGGCCGGTACCAGGCGGTCAAGAACGATTGAAGGAAGCAGCTAAACATGGTTTTAAAACCGCTATTATCCCGCAGGGAAATGTCAGTAAAAAGGAAGTAGATGGAATGAAAATTATTCCTGTGCAAACACTTAAAGAAGCATTAAGTTACCTTGAAAGATGAATAAATCATAATAAAAATTTATCTTGAATTTTTATTTTCTTTTTTATATTCTTTTTCTCCCGCAAGCTCCCTCTAAGTTTCTTTTCTCGCACAAATCCCTTGCCATCGCTTTTACTCATTAAGGACAGAATAAGTATGCAATTTAAAAAACCATTATTTCTTATTTTTATTTTTCTGCTTCCAGCAATTTCTTTTGCTAATAAAACGTCTTGCCACTTAACAGGTAACTGGTTTGATTTTAGCAAATCAGTCATTGCTACTTTCTCAAGTGATTCAACGGGTGAAACAGGAGTTTTTGCAAACTCTTGTGGCCGCAGGCAGCTCACAGCTATTGTAAATGGTAAACAGGTTATCGTTGCCTTAACTGTTGCGCCAGGCTCAACTGGAATTTGTGCACTAGATTTTAAATGGATAGGTGAATTTTCTAATGATTGCAGCAGTATAGTTGGTGATGTAATGACATCTAGTTCATCGCCTGTCTTTTTTCAATGGTTCTTTGCAACTGGGCTTCAAATCGTGAATCCCAATAGCTTAGAGTTAATCATAAGCCCAGAACCCAAAATGCCTGACTTTAATGCATCTATCAGATTTACTCATCTTAGCCCTTTACCTTCTATAAAAAACTCAACACCCCCATACAAATGGAGTTTAAAGATGGATCATGTCTTAGGTGAAACCGGTATTGAGTTACATGATGAGTTAACAGCTAATACAGATGAACCTTTTTTCACACCGGCGTTTGAGAATTTAGATGGATTTAGAGGAGGAAGCTTTACACTTTCAGTGGCTTATTATGATTATTTATATGATAGGAAAGAGTATGTCGTTAAGGGGACTAATCCTGGGAAGGAGGCGATTAATCAAATATTAAATCCAACGATGCGTCATATTGCTTGTCAGGAGAGTAGTTATAGGCATTTTAAAGCTAATCGAGAAGGTGGAATTGGTTTTCCATTGATTGGGGTAGATGACAATAACCGAGAGACAGGAGGAATAGGTCTCATGCAGTTGTTTGATCCTCCACCTCCCGCCCCCGCTATTTGGAATTGGAAAGAAAATATTATTGCCGGTATAGATTTATTTAATAAAAAACTTAAAGAAGCCCAAACTTACCATATAAGAATGCGCAATAGATTAAATAAAGAGCGCGCTGCCAAAGGCTTACCAATATGCCCAGAAGGAACACCACCACCTTTGAATGCCGAACAGTTAGAAAGAGAAACAATACGTCGATATAATTGTGGCACA
The DNA here is from genome assembly GCA_014132615.1 of Gammaproteobacteria bacterium. Taxonomy (GTDB): domain Bacteria; phylum Pseudomonadota; class Gammaproteobacteria; order DSM-16500; family DSM-16500; genus Aquicella. The sequence continues at coordinate 9,440 of BMAH01000035.1, read as the reverse complement.
GAATACTACTGGGAAACTCAAGATGACAAACCAAATTGCGAAGGGCAATGGATTATTGACCCATCATGCAAAAGAAAAGGTAAAAAAGGTTATGACCCTACTTACGTAGATAAAATCTTAAAATGTAATATTTAAGGACCTGTTATGAAATTTTTAAAGCTCTTTTTAAAAACAAGCTCCATTTATTTAATTTGTTTATCACTAGCAAATGCCCTAGAAAACAATGTAAAAGAAAAAATAACACATACTATTTTTGCCAAAAATTTTGCTATCAATACAATAGAAAGTTATAGGAAGAATGGTGCACTTTTTAGGAGAGTGATTGCTATACAACCTATGGAATACAAACCAAACCCTTCCTTAGAGCCAACAGAGAGAATTGCATTTCCAACAGTTCCTGTATTTGGCAAACCAATCTGGACCATTACACCGGAACAGTTACCTGTTACAGAGAATATGTGTTTAGATCTGCTTGCCGCAGCAGATTGTGACGAAGATTTGAATAGATTATATAGTGGTGGTTGCTATCAAAATTGCATAACTTACGGGCCAGAATTGGTTGCCTATGATAAGAAAAATAACAAACTTTACTTAACGGTAAAATCTACAGACTATGGAAATAGAGGTGGGACTAATTTTACTTTTGTAGCAGATATTAATAAAAAAGAGGTTAGATTTATTCATACTGATGATGGCCCTTTATATGGATCTATCTCCCCTTCTGGTAAATATTTATTAATTATTTCAAGCCCCTCAATTACTGTGTATGATAATAACACTAATCAAAATTTTGATTTTGGCGAATATAATAGCTATAAGCCTCACGCCACTAAACTTCACTATATTAAAGAAATCAAATGGCTTAATGACACACAATTTACATATGAAGAGCAAGTGGCGCATAGTAAATTTCAAGATGGCGTGGATGGTATCACAGAATACACTTTCGATATTACATCGAAAAAGAAAATAAGCAGTCGCATTATTAAACCTAACACTTATCAATATCAGCCTAATAGTGACAATCAAGATGAATAAGATGGGAGTGTAGTTTAAAAATAAATACGTGATGCACACAGCTAGAGTATGCTGATAAATTTTAAAGTGAACTATTTTAAAGCCTATAATAGGCTAAAAATAATTAATTTCATTTTTAAAATAATTTTTATTTACATTTGTTTCCTATCTTCAGTAAATGCGGCTGAAGAACAAATAAAAGAAGAATTAAAAAATAATTTTTTATCTAACGAATTTGCGATTAATACGATAGAAAGTTATAAAAAAGGCGGCGTGCTTTTTAGAAGAGTTATTGCCATTCAGCCTGTGGAATTTAAACCTAATACTTCTCTTGAGTCAACGCAGCGAATAGCATTTCCTAAACTTCCCGATTTTAAAAAGCCAATTTGGGTGATTACACCAGAGCAGTTACCAGTAACAGAAGATATGTGTTTAGAAAAAGAATCTGTGACTTGCGATGAAGGAAAAAATGATCTTTATAGCGGTGGCTGCTATCAACCTTGCCTAACATACGGGCCCCAATTTCTAGCCTATGATGAAAAAAACGGTAAAATTTATTTAACTGTGGAGGCAACTGGCTATGGAACAGGTGGTGGAACTAATTTTACTTTTTTAGCTGATGTTAATACCAAGGAAATCAAGCATCTTGATACAGAAGGTGGTCCAATAACTGGTGTTATTTCACCTTCTGGCAAATATCTATTAACTATTAGCCTGGCGCGCATAAAAATTTATAACACTCAAACTAAAGAAAAATTTTATATTACTGAGCACAATCTATTTGGCCCTCCTATTACCAAAATACATTATTTTACGCATATAAAATGGTTAAACGACAATCAATTTACTTATGAAGATAATGTTATACACGATAAATTCCAAGATGATGAAGATGGCATTACCGAATATACTTACGACATTTCAGCACAAAAGAAAATAAGTAAGCATGTTATCAAACCCAATACTTACAAATATTCCGCAAAAGATGATGAGGAATGACATCGTAAAATACTAGTTTAGTATGATTGATTTAAATCAGGCATTATTTTTATGTCTGGTTTAATTTTCGATTATTATTAACAAATTGCCTATTTCATTTATTCCGCGGCTTAATCGGTGGTTTATCTCTTCCTGATAAACTCTCGAAGTAGTTACGCTTTTCCTTTACGTTAGAAAAGAAGGAAGGAGTAGACTTAGATTTATGCACACCTAGTTTCTCACTTTGTGGTTTCTGATTAGCTGAAGGAGTAGCTTTTTTCCATGCCATTGGTTTTGGTGCAACATCCACTTTCACTTGTTTATTGATTTCTTTAACACGATTTAACTCATTGATAATTAGCCCCACTTTACTTGGTAGTGCATGGAAAGAAAGACTTTGGCTCACAGTTAATCGTTTATTCGAATTTAACAGTTCACTAGTTTTATTTACTAGATTATCAGCCATTGCTTGCGCTTGATCGAATTGCTGGTCCTTAGCGTAACTATTTATTTGCTTAATTATATTTTCAATATTATTTACATTGGACAAAAAAATTGATTTCTTTTCACCTGCTTTTAACTCAGTTAAATTAGCTAATGCCTCTTGTATATAACGATCTAATGTGGTTTCAATCGCAGGTCTTTCTGCTAACACTTCTAATGGTGCTTTCTTGGTTGATCTACGTGCTTGAATAAAATTAGTCATTCTACGCGCTATAACGTTTGGTTTTATCTTAGCTTTAGCCACCTTAGGGTGGATTAATTGATTTAATCGTTTGATTAAAAATTTATTATCCGACTTTTCTTCTGCAGTAAACGCAGCAACATTTGCTGCTAAGCGTTGCTTGACTTCGTCATCCTTTACTATTTGCTTTAAATATTCATCACCTACCATATTGGTATAAAGCATCATACCATCGATTCGACTTGTTTTTGCTAATAGTTGTTTTTTAAACTCATTATCAAATGCTGCGCTAATATCTGGTTTTTCATATACCATAGCAAATAACCGTAGAAAGCCGCCTACTACTTCCTTATTAGTATTTTTACTCTGCAAATATTGATCTAAATTTTGTGCGTTAAAAATATAATTAACTAACGCTCTGTTAATTGCTGTTTGCATTTCATTATCGCTTGGTTTATCCCCTTTTCTTTCCTGTTGCATAATAGCAAATAATTCCTCGCGCAAAGGATTAGTCACCTGCATAAACTTAACACTGATATCTTTTAACAATTGTTCTCTTTGTTCTTTGTTGTCAGGTAAAGGTAACGCAGACATCCTAGCTGCTAATTCGCTAAATGTCGTTTCTGCTCGTTTCCAGGATTTATCAAATTCACTTTTTAAAGCAGCACTGCCAAAATAGCGCTGTCTTTCTTCACCTTTTTTAACATTGTCAAAAGGTCTAACCATAGAAGTATCTGTTAGCATTTGATAAAGCGCATTATCTGGCTGTGTTAAACGTCCACCCATATGCTCAAATCGTTTAGCAATATGATTAGCAAACACCTTGTCTGTATAATCAGCCTGCTTCGATTTACTATTCACTTTATTAAAGCTAGCGATGAATTCCTCTATTTCACTTTTTAATTCTTTATTTTGTATAAAATCCACTTCTTGATAACTTTCAAATGTATTTACAACAGCATCACGCGCCATTTGTAATTGTGTGAGTAAATTAAATTTATCCTGATCTGAGGCTGATGCATACTCTTGCGCTAGACTTTGCGCATGATTAAGCAAGTGTTCCATTTCCCTTGCTGCTGCATTTTCAATAGGATTATTACTGTATCTACCTTTATTATTTCCTGTTCCCCGCCTTTTTAATGCCATGTAAGTTTCTCTCTTATAGGCTTTCTACTAGTATAAACAATAAAATAAAACCAAAAGTTAAGAAGAAAATTTGGCTAAGCATTTGATTAGTTGTAGGTAAATTATTTTCTAGGTACACGTGGCTTCCAGGATGCCTCCTGTTGCCTTCGCTGCTCCTCTATTTTACTCTCAAAAAGTTTAGCTAAATTTTTAACGTTTTTTTGTTGCTTCACTGGCTCGGGTTTCACTCTTCCCTTAACTTCATTATGCGCTGGCACTTCTCTATGTTCAGTCATTTTAGGTATAATTTGCTTACTTCTATGTTCCCCTATCTTAGGTATTACCTGCTTATCACTATTGGATTTTGCTTTTTGCCATACACTTGGTTCCGGTTGCTTATTAGCTCTCATATTAGCAATACGAATCTTATATTCACTATTTAAGGCATTACTTTTTTGCGCATCTTTCCATGCATGTTGTTGCGGTTGCGATAGTGTTTCTCTTGCATTACGCAAATTAGCAACTTGTTCTTGAGATAAATTTTCTGAGTCTTTCCTGGGTCTTTGCTGTTCTTCTACTTTGGCAGCAGGTGTTGATACCGTATTTCTTGAAGTCATTTTACGTTGGTAACTATCTAAATCACCTGTTGCAACATAGAGGGCGCTCAATAAGCGCATGGCTTTCGTATCCATATTGCGTAAGCGCCTTGCAATGCCAATAAACCCTTTATGATGTTCATTCAACCGTGTTTGCGAACGTGCTCTTGTAGGTGAACCTGCTATAACTTCTCGTAAATAATTCATGCGATTTTTAACATTTTTATTTTCCTCTTTTTGCAAATTAGCCAAGATAATTTTTAATTCTTCTTTACGATCTTTATCTAAAGGATCGCCTATCTTTGGCTTTTCATCTGCATAGGCGGTTAATTTCTTAAGGATATCTTCTTGTTTTTCTTTTTTTACTTTTAACTTTTCTTCTCTGCGTTTACGTTTTTCATTTTCATTAATAAGCTTTTGCATGCCGTCATCAAATTTTAATTGACTATCTTTAGCAATAAAATTTCTACCTACTATTTTTATTAAATTGCTGACAGGATTTTGTGCATTACGAGGTTCCAATGCTTGTGAAGCATGCATCTGCTGAGTTTCTTTATTTTGCAATGAACTTGATAAGAGTTGTTGTTGCAAGGAACTTAAGACCTTACCATTATTATTATTTTGATGATGAACTTGTGCTTTTTGTAATACTGCGACCGCTCTATTTAATTTTTCTACTGCTTTAGTATCTTCCCAAGTTTGTATTACCGTTTTAAAACTACCATGATAGGGAATTAAATTTTCATTGCTGCTGTTTGCTAATAATTCAAATTGCTGAGTTGGCTTTAAATTAGAAAAATAAGCATCGTATTGTTGTAAAATCGCTTTTGCTTCCGGCGATAACCCCTCCTTGCTTGCTTGCAAACGGTAAATAGGAGAACTGGTAAAGGCACTATTAATCACTTGTGCTGTATGAAAATCACCTGCCTCAATCCTATCTTTTAGTACAGAGACCCAAAATTCCATAGCTAACGTTCTATCATCAACGTGACTATTATTAAGAATTTGATCTATTATCCATTGACTAGTATTAACAAAGGTTCTTGAAATGTTTGCATGAGAAGCAGGTAACTTTGCTTGCGTACCTGTATTTGAAAATTCATCTAATTGACCTATCAAATAGCTACTCAATTCCCCTAATTCTTGACCCATAGTTGAGACAGCTGTTTGCCAATTTGATGCGGTGATAGATTGGGGCGATGTCTTTAATTGATTGAATGCTTCTAATGCATCACTTCTAGCCTGAGACATACCACACCTCGTTTATACTTATTATGTATAACCTTAAGTATAGGCTAGGTTTTTAAAGGTATGTCTTTTGACTATAAGCAGTTAATAAACAACCAGTTATGCTAATAGTTGATTCAATAAAGTAGCTAAGCGATAACCCGCTAATGCAATTTGTCTTTCTGCCAAATCGGTATTAGTTTTAACATATTGATTAGACAATGCTTGGTTTTCTGGTGTGTTATACGCATTTTTTTGCGCCACCTCAGCACTTTCTTTAGCCCAATGTTCAGGATCTACATCTTCTACTTCCTTACTAAAAGCATTGCGAGGATAAGCAGCTATAATCATTGCGCTTAATGCTTGGGCTTTTTCTTTAGTATTATTTTTATCAAACAAGTTTATGCCACTATCCCAAAGCGTATGTAATTTAATGCGCTCATTGTTATAACGAACAATATATTCGTTACCCCCTCTATCACCGTCTGGATGACTTTTAGAAATGAGTGTCACACTATGTAAAGGTTGATGCAAATCACCAACAATGTGAACTAAGAAAGCTAAAAAGCGAGTACGCTCATAAGGATTAGCATGCGTATTTTTCACTATCACCTTGATATGGTTAAGTGCCCACACTGCATTATCTGTATCAATGGTATTTTTTAACGGTGTTCCATCTGTCGTAAAAGGGTAGTCTATATAATGCCAATGCGTAAAGGTTTCTATTCTTTGTGTGCGAATAGCATCAGGCCAATACGCCATTTTTAAAAATGTATCTGTGTTTGTGTATTGCTGCTGCATATAGCTAACAAGTGCATCCACTTTGTTACGCACCTCAGGTTGTAATTGTTCGTAAGCAATATTTGCAACAACCATATGACCTAATGCATTCCACGCATGAGTTAATACTGGAAATAATGTTAAGAAGCAAACGAGGATGAAGCGGCTTAATATTACCTGCATGACTTATCTCCCTTTTTGATAGCGTAATCTACCGAACACAACTTAAATTAACAAATTCAATTAAGCTGATATTTCAATTTTGGGACGCGGCGTCATGCGCGTTAGTATTTCATAGGCCGACGTGCGGCTGCACTTTGCAACAGATTCAACAGGTAAACCATCACCCCATAAAATAACGGGTTCGCCCACCTTTGCATTAGGTTGATTGCGTAAGTCAACGGTTAACATATCCATAGAAACGCGGCCCACTAAGGGACAAATCGTTTCATTAACTAAAACGGGTGTACCGTTTTCTGCAAATTGAGGATAACCATCACCGTAGCCAACACCGACTACGCCAATTGTCATATCTTCAGGCGCTGTAAACGTTCCGCCGTATCCAATTTTTTCACCTTTTTTCACTTGGTTTACAGCAATTAAACGTGACCATAATGTCATGACTGGCTGCAAGCCGTAATCTAAACCTGTTTTATTTGGAATAGGTGAAGCACCGTATAACATCAAACCGGGTCTTACCCAATCTGCGTGCGCATTTTTCCAAGCTAAAATGCCTGCTGAATTAGCTAAACTTCTGGGACCTGCCAAATGGGAAGTGAGGTCATTAAATAATTGGATTTGCTGTTTAGTTGCTTTGCCATTAATGCAATCCGCTTCTGCAAAATGCGTCATCAATCCAATGGGTTTTTGTACGGAGGGGAGTACGCTTAAACGATGATAAACATCATTAACTTGATGAGGAGGTATACCTAACCTATGCATACCGGTATTTATCTTAAGCCAAATTGGGAATGGATTGGCAACCTCTGCTTTTTCTAACATTTCCACATGAGGAAGATGATGAACGACTAAAGTGAAGCGGTTTTCAGCTGCTGCATTTAATTCATCTGGGTAGAATAGGCCTTCCATCAAGACAATAGGCTGTTTTATACCTACTTCACGCAACCTTATTCCTTCTTCTAAGGAAGCGACACCAAATGCTTGTGCCTCTGTGAGTGATTGCGCAATGCGATCAATGCCATGGCCGTAAGCATTGGCTTTTACCATGGCAATAATGGAGGAATGAGGAGCTAACTCACGCACCCGTTTTAGATTTTGGCGCAGGGCAACTAAATCTATGCGCATGAAAGTAGGACGACTCATGCTTACCTACGCCCTCTCAAAACCTGACGATTGGCGAATAAAATTTTCAAAGCAAGTGTATTGACCCATGAAGGTCAATCTTACTTTACCTATAGGACCATTACGCTGTTTAGCGATAATAATTTCTGCTGTTCCTTTATCAGGAGAGCTTTCATTGTAAACTTCATCTCTATAAATAAATACAATTAAATCGGCATCTTGTTCAATTGCACCTGATTCACGCAGATCTGACATAACTGGCCGTTTATCCGCACGTTGCTCTAAACCACGATTTAACTGCGATAAGGCAACAACCGGTACTTTTAATTCTTTGGCTAAACTTTTTAACGAACGGGAAATTTCTGAAATTTCCGCAGTACGATTTTCATTGTGACCGGGAACTTGCATAAGCTGCAAATAGTCGACAACGATTAAACCTAATTGACCGTATTCTTTAGCTAAACGTCTTGCTCTAGCCCGCATTTCAGCAGGACTTAAACCGGGTGTATCGTCAATAAAAAGGGGCGCTTCTGACAACATGCTGACCGTTGAACTAATGCGCGGCCAATCTTCATCAGCTAACTTACCGGTACGTATACGCAATTGATCAATGCGGCATAATGATGAGAGTAAGCGCATGACTATGGCTTCGCCTGGCATTTCCATACTAAAAATTAAAACGGGCAAACGACTCTTAATGGCCACATGTTCAGCTATATTCATAGCAAAGGTGGTTTTACCCATAGAAGGACGGCCTGCAACAATGACTAAGTCTGAAGACTGTAACCCAGAAGTCATATCGTCAAAATCATTGTAGCCAGTTGGCACACCGGTAATGGTCGTATTGGAATGGAATAGGGTATCAATCCTATCCATGGTTTTAGCTAAGTATTCTTTGACATTAATAGGGCCGCTGCCTCTTGCCCCTTGTTCTGAAATAGAGAATACACTGCGCTCGGCTGAGTCTAATAATTCAACAATAGGTCGGCCTTGTGTATTAAATGCACTTTCTGCGATATCACTTGCCGCCATAATTAATTGGCGCAAAACAGAGCGCTCGCGGACTATATCCGCATAGGCAGTAATGTTGGCGGCACTGGGGGTATTGTTAGATAATTCAAATAAGTAAACTTCCCCGCCAACTTGCTCTAACTCATGGATTTCTCTTAGCGCATTGGAGACAGTTAACACATCTAAAGGTTTTGATTGCTCAACCAACCTAGCCATGGCTTTAAAAATAGATTTATGTTCATTGCGATAAAAATCAGCATCGCGCAATTTATCAGCCACGTTATCCCAAGCCCGATTGTCTAACATTAAGCCACCCAATACGGATTGTTCAGCCTCTATCGAATGAGGTGGGATTTTAGCAGCAAGCGGCGCTGGCATGGTGGGGCGGCGAGCAAGAACATCAGTCATAAGCGAGTTAGCATCCTAAAATTAGCAACTACTCGCGTGATTTTCGCATTAAACTGACGTCTGGCCAAGGGAGAAAGATTAAAAAATAACGCAGAGAAATGTTTATTTATTATTCTCTATAGCTGTGATGAGCTGTGATAGGAGCCAACTTGCCATCCTTGTAGATGTTTAGTAATTCAATGAAAGAAATCTGCGCTAGCGTCAGCCCTTGTTATCAAGCTAGCGCCCAACCTTACTTCCGCGCTAGCGCCCAACCTCGTCATTCCCGCGTGCTTTTGGCGGGGATCTCCCTGGGGCTAATTGGTTACTTC
>BMAH01000034.1 GCA_014132615.1 Gammaproteobacteria bacterium | reverse complement strand
GGATTCATTCCAACCTGGTAACTCTTCATAAACCGGTTCGCATTGTGCGAATAAATCACTTTCAAGCGGTGGGTAAGGACAGTCTTTGCCATGTAATCGATAGCCCGTGCAAATCTTTACAGTGGGCAAACCATCTAACACATCTAACTTAGTCACACATAAGCCTGAAAAACTATTGAGTTGAATGGAACGGCGTAAAGCAACCATATCTAACCATCCACAACGCCTTGGCCTACCTGTTACTGAACCAAATTCATTACCTTTATTTGCTAAATGCTTTCCTACTTCATCGTGTAATTCAGTTGGAAACGGACCCGATCCCACGCGTGTGGTGTAAGCTTTAGTGATACCTAATACGTAATTTAAATTTAGTGGACCGTAACCACTACCTACACAAGCTGCGCCTGCCACCGTATTTGATGAAGTCACATAGGGATAAGTACCGTGATCCACATCAAGTAAGGTACCTTGCGCTCCTTCAAACATAATATTTTTACCTTCGTCACTATATTGCGCCAACAAAGCAGCTACATCAGCGCGCATAGGCTTTAAGCGAGGAACCATTAACAATAAATTATCTAACAATTGTTGATGTTCAATTGGCTCGTGACCGTGGTAATTTTTTAAAACGAAATTATGATAATTTAATACTTCTTCTAATTTGGCGCTTAAGCGTTTTTCATCAAATAAGTCACCAAAACGCAATGCACGCCTTGCTACTTTATCTTCATAAGCAGGGCCTATACCACGACCTGTTGTGCCAATAGCTGCTTTTCCTCTCGCTTGTTCGCGTGCTTTATCTAATGCAACGTGATAAGGAAGAATCAAAACACAAGCATCACTAATACGCATACGTTCTGTCACTGGCACGCCACGACGCTCTAATTCATCAATTTCTTCGAGTAAAGCGGTAGGAGATAATACGACGCCATTACCAATTAAACATTGAACATGTGAATGCAAGATGCCAGAAGGAATAAGACGTAACACAGTCTTTTGGCCATCTATCATTAAAGTATGACCTGCATTGTGGCCACCTTGGAATCTGACTGCGATAGAAGCTTGCTCCATAAGCATATCTACAATTTTGCCTTTGCCTTCATCGCCCCACTGACTACCTAAAATAACAACACTTTTTCCCATGATGAATTCTCTTAATTAATAATCCAATTAGCATGCTAAGCTATCCAATCGCACGCATTGCTTAAAACATGAACAGCCTGCGTCAGTTGGCGTCTACGGTTTTATAGTTTGATCGTATGGTAACTAAAAACCAGCATTTACTCCAGATAAGACAATATGATCAAAAATTAGACATTACTGTTAGTGTATTAATGCGGGAATAAACGCTCAAGTTCATCCCTTGGGAGACGGACAAGTAAGTGAGATTGACCTTCATCGTCAATCGTTTCAGAAACAATAGCCTCTTTAGCATATAACTGTGCTCTAAGCTTTGCTTGATTAGGCGAGAGTATCACTTCCTGTTCCACTAACTTTTTTCCTAACATTTCACCAATAGCAAGACCTAACTCTTCTAAACCCAAACCTAGGCGCGCAGAGACTAACACACGTTTAATATTGCCTTGTTCATCTCTATCAATACCAGGTTTGGCATTTTCCACTAAATCAATTTTGTTATAAACAGCAAGCCTAGGCACTTCTTGTGCCTCTATGGTTTGCAATACAGCATGCACTTGTTCATTATGAAATTGTCTATTTTCATCTTGTGCATCCATGACGTGTAATAATAAATCCGCCTCACTCACTTCTTCGAGCGTAGCATGGAATGCTTCAATTAAATTATGCGGCAAATGCCTAATAAAACCGACTGTATCTGCCAAAATAACAGGGCCAATTTTGGGTAATTCTATACGACGCAAAGTAGGATCAAGTGTCGCAAATAATTGGTTAGCTGCATAAACTTCTGCGCCAGTCAGCGTATTAAACAAAGTGGATTTTCCTACGTTGGTATAACCTACTAGCGCAACCGTTGGCACAATTGCCTTGCGCCTAGCCCGACGTCCCTGCTCCCTTTGCTTGCGGATTTTTGTAAGACGTGTAGTAATTGCTTTCATGCGCTGTCTGATTAAACGTCTATCGACTTCCAACTGCGTTTCACCAGGACCACCCCGCAAGCCAATACCACCGCGCTGTCTTTCTAAGTGAGTCCAACCTCTAACTAAACGGGTAGAAAGATGCTTAAGCAGAGCCAATTCAACTTGTAACTTTCCTTCAAAACTTCGCGCGCGCTGCGCAAAAATATCAAGTATTAACCCTGTTCTATCTAGCACACGGCAACTAATAAGCCGCTCTAGGTTACGCTCTTGTGCAGGCGTTAATACATGATTGAAAATAACTAAATTAATTTTATTTGCAGAAACTATATCGCGTATTTCTTCTGCTTTACCTGAACCCACAAAGTATTTGGATTCGGGCACACGCTGTGTGCCCGTAACGAGATCAATAATATCAGCACCGGCGGATATGGCTAATTCCCTAAATTCACTTAGGTCTTCTTCCATATTTCCCGCTGGGAAATTGATATGAACTAGTATGACGCGCTCGCTGTTGCTGTCGCGTTTAGTTAATGACATGTGACTCGTTTTTCATCCTGGCTTTATTCATGTGAAACAGGTGGTTTATTGTTTCCATTATTTTTACCGCCGTTGCCATTCCCATTACCGTTGCCATTATTATGGAAACCATTGTTATATTCAAATGGTGAAGTGACATTTCGTGCTGGAACAATAGTAGAAATCGCGTGTTTATACACCATTTGGCTCACTGTATTTTTTAATAAAACAACAAATTGATCAAATGATTCAATCACACCTTGCAGCTTAATTCCATTCACTAAATAAATAGAGACAGGAATTTTTTCTTTGCGCAGTGAATTCAAGAAAGGATCTTGTAAAGATGGTCCTTTTGTCATGTAATGATTCTCCAGTTAATTTAATCCCTAATTCCTCTTAAATGAGGTGCAATGTTTATTTTCATTCGCCCCCATTTAGAAAGTTCCTTCTAATGTATGGGTTATGAAAACCACTGAGGATAACGAATATACAATTTTCAAGCAAGATTTAATGGGCAAACTAGCCTATTTCCTACAATCTTTTGCGGCATTTAAGTAGCTTATTAATAAAATAAATTGTCTATTTGATAAACCTTTGCAGCAAATGTGCTATATTATTAGTTCTCTGCAGGATTTGTATTGCATATTGAGACACGTTGAGACACGGCTGCCATGAACAATAATATATTAACAAAAATTTGTGCCAATTGCGGTTTAGAAAAACCGTTAACTGCTTTTTTACAAATGGATAGCGACAAAGGCGCAGTCTACGGCCAACTCTGCGAAAATTGCAGAAAAACAGCAGTAGAAGAATCTAAAGAAAAAGAGATTGATACCAGCGCCACCACGAGTGACACAGGTCTTAAAATTGATTCTAAAAGTAAAGTTCAAGAAGACACTACCAAACACGAAAAGTTTCAGCTTACTGAAGACCAATATTATCATGAGCGTGATAAGCAAGAAGAAAAATTGGTTAAAGCTGGCGAAAAATCCCAACAGTTATCTCGCCAAGAAAGGAACCATAGAGAAAACTTTATTAAATCTTCTTTTTTAAATACGGCTGTACGCACCCATATTCAACACCAAGAACCACCTCCCGTCGACAATACACAGGTGATTGGCGGTGAGGAACAGAAATCGCAGTTAAATAAACTTGATACCTCAAGCCCCAATTACGATATGGGTGCAGCTAAATTAAAATATCAAAGTGTGACATTTAGAGAAAGCGTTGCATACAAAGGCATGCGCGCCTGGTTAAAAGGCAGCCCTCTGCTAAAACATGCCGATGCAGGACAAAAACAATTAGATCCCAACAATACATTAGCTGATGCAAGTGAAGAAGAAGTGATTAATAAACCTTTTTCTTCAAAAAAGTAAATTACGTAAAAAATACTATAACTTTTTTATTTTTCTTTTTTTATAATGCCGCCTAAGTTTTATTTATGGAATAATCACTATGCTAAGGCCGGTATCCGAACAAGATCTTTTTATTAATGAAAAACAGACACGCATAATATTAGTATTAGCTGGCATAAAAGATCTTGCTGAAGCAGAAGAATCCTTCGCTAGGCAATTAGAACAAGTCGGGCCAAACAATTTTGAAGAATTAATTATTCATGCAACCGATATTAATAAAGATATCGCTAACTTCCTTGTTAGGCTTAGTTATAATTATCAACCCGAGATTAGTATATATAGCGATAGCAGCACACTCCATCTAATGACCGAAGCATTGAGCGAATGGAAAGAAGGAAAAGGCAAAGAAATTAGCCCAGATGAGGTGCTATTTGATGTTCCTATTAATGAAGAAACTAGCATCATTCCTAGCGATAACGTAGATAAGCAAATTATACCTCATAAAGCCATTCAACTCATTTCCTTTACTGCGCTTGAAAATAAAAATAAAGATTTATTGGCTCTCCTACTAAGGCCAGGTGCAGAACGCTGGTTAGCAGAAAGAAAGGAAAGAGATAAGCAAGGCTATGTTTTGTGGCAAGAGCAAATTCCAATTATTTTAGCAGGTGAAATCGTAGCACTTCAGACTATTTTATTAAAAAAATCACCCGCATCCTCTGATAAAATAAGTCATCTTTTGAAATACGCAGCACTGGAAGCAAAAAACTGCCTCATTACGAATTTCATTGTTGAGCAATTACAAAGGGGCGGCGGGTATTTTGATGAAAACGACTATCATGCTATTAAATTCAATGAAAAAAATATTCCTTGTAAAACCAGTGATGACAAGCCCTTTGTAATAAAGTTTTTTTATGCGGATAAATTCAGCGCCTTTTTACTTTACTTACAAGAAACATTTAATAGCATTATTAAACAATACATCCCTGTCTCATCGGCAGATGTTCAAAAGTATGTGACTGTATTAAAAAACGGCAGCTTACAAATAGAATTAGAAAAAACATTAGCGAATTTGAAATTAAAATCAACTAAGCATGCTGAGAAAGTTAATCGACTATATCAATTAACACAAGAGCCTCTTGCGATTAAAGATGAGGTAATTGCTAAAGCAAATCAAACCAATAATTGGTTACCGCCCGTCTTACAAACCTATTTATCCCAATCAAAAGATTTAGTGACTTTACAACAATTGCAATACGATATAAATACAATTAAAACTGATGCTGGCAATACATTACTTCATGTCGCTGTATTACGCAGAGATTTACCTATGGTTACTTTCTTACTCAGTTATGGCGCTGACCCTTTGATCGAAAATAGCAAAAAGGAAACAGCTTTCAAGTTGGCGGCAAAATTAGATCAGAAAGGTGAGTTACTTAGTGTGTTTTTAACAGCTTTTAAAGATTATTTGATTTATATTTTTGGAAAATTAGATAGAATTATTATAGAAGAAGACACGCAATTATGCGCCTGGGAAGAAAAAACCACAGCTATGTATAAATGGCTTAATCAATAC
>BMAH01000033.1 GCA_014132615.1 Gammaproteobacteria bacterium | reverse complement strand
TCTACCTGAGTCCTTCTTTACTACAACAGGTGGGAGAGGGAGCAATGCATGTCATTCCTGTACGATTGCGCAGATTTCTGTCATCGAATTACTAAACATCTACAAGGATGACAATAGGGATCGCATCGCGGTTATTTAACTTAACACTCAGTCAAATTAGCTGCTAAACCACCTTGGGATGTTTCTTTGTAGATGGTCATCATGTCTTTGCCTGTCTGTTTCATCGTAGCAATCACCTTATCTAATGAAACATAATGTTCGCCATTACCTAAGAGCGCTAATGTTGAAGCATTTACTGCTTTTACTGCACCCATAGCATTGCGTTCAATGCAGGGGATTTGTACTAGACCGTTAATAGGATCGCAAGTTAAGCCTAAGTGATGTTCCATTGCAATTTCTGCGGCATTTTCTATTTGATATAATGTGCCGCCTAATACAGCAGTTAATGCTGCTGCGGCCATTGAACAAGCTACTCCCACTTCGCCTTGACAACCTACTTCAGCGCCAGAGATAGAAGCATTTTTCTTATAGAGAATTGCCATTGCACCTGCTGTTAATAAAAAGGGTATAGCATCTTCTGGTTTAGCTTGCGGATAGAAAGTTAAGTAATAATGTAAAACGGCAGGTATGATCCCTGCTGCACCGTTAGTTGGTGCGGTAACTACTCTACCGCCTGCTGCGTTTTCTTCATTGACTGCAATAGCGTAAAGATTAAGCCATTCCATGCTATCTCTGCGTTCATAATTTTTAGGATTACCTCTAGATTGTAGTGTTTGATAAAGTTCAGCTGCGCGTCTTTTTACATTTAATCCGCCAGGTAAAATGCCGGGGGTGGCGCACCCTTTATCTATGCATTCACGCATGACTGTGCTAATTAACATTAACCTTTCTTTCACAGCAGTTTCTGAAGTGAGGCTTGCTTCATTGACAAGCATTAATTCTGCAATAGTTAAATTGTTTTTTTCGCACAAATCCAATAAAGTTTTAGCGCTTGAAAAAGGATAGGGTTGAGTCCCTGAAGCTGCAGTGAGAGCTTGCTCTTCTTCAATAATAAAACCACCGCCAATTGAATAATAGATTTTGCTATTAATAACATTGTTACTGCTATCGTAGGCAGTAAATCGCATTCCATTTGTATGTACAGGGAGCAGATCTTTAAAGTTATAAATTAAATCCTGTTCATAATCGAAGTGTATTCTGTGAATGAGGTTAAGATGTAATTGCTTATCCTGTGTAATCGCTAATGCCCTAGGTTTAATAATATCGGGATTGACGCTATCAGGGGTATTGCCTTCTAAACCTAGTAAAATGGCACTATCCGTTCCATGGCCTTTACCCGTAAAAGCTAAGGAACCAAATAATTCAATTTTTACTCTCTTCACGTGAGGTAACTGCTGAGAATTGTTTAATAATTGAGCAAATGTATGCGCGGCTTTCATAGGCCCCACGGTGTGCGAGCTTGATGGGCCGATTCCAATTGAGAAGAGATTAAAAATACTAATTATCATAAGTTAACCTTAGTAGTCATAAGCGCCCATTAGAATATCCTGTTGACTATTTCGCAAGCAAAAAAAGTTAAAAACTTGTAATTTTCTATCAAAATAAGCAATTTAGTGATAATATTTCAACCAATTTTTACTATCTATTGTGATTTTAATAATATGCTAAATTCCATTTCTGCGTCGCTAGCAAATAAGCGGCTAATGGCTGTCTTATTACTTGGTTTTGCTTCTGGATTGCCGCTCGCATTAACAAATTCTACCTTGCAAGCCTGGTTTACCCAATCGCACGTCAGTATTGTTTCCATAGGTACACTTACTTTATTAGGTTTGCCTTATACCCTGAAATTTCTATGGGCGCCGTTGATGGATCAATATGGTTTTACCAAATTAGGTAAGCGTAGAGGGTGGATGGCTGTGACTCAAGTGGGGGTGATTATCACCCTATTGTTACTTGCTAATATGAACCCTGAAAATAATGCGCTGGGCATGGGTGTGGTTGCGCTTTTTATTGCTTTTTTCTCAGCGTCACAAGATATTGCTTACGATGCTTACCGGACAGATATCTTGATGCCAGCTGAGCGAGGCTTGGGTGCTTCTTACATGATATTTGGCTATAGAGTAGCGATATTATTTTCAGGCGGATTAGCGCTCCTTATTGCAGATCAATGGGGGTGGCGCATTACTTATGAATTAATGGCATTACTTATGTTCATTAGTTTAATAATCACGTACAAATCACCTTCGCCAAACGAATTACCACCTGTTTCCACTGACTTATTTGCAACTATCAGAGCAGCAATAAAGGATTTATTCCAGCGAGAAAAAATTGTGTTTCTGTTGCTTTTTATTTGCCTCTATAAAATGGGAGATGCATTAGCGTTAAGCCTCATGACTAATTTCCTAATTAAAGGCTTAGGGTTTTCATTAACTGAAGTAGGGCTTGCTTATAAAATTGTGAGTTTTATCGCTACCATCTTAGGCGCTTTCATTGGCGGTTTAATGTTGA
>BMAH01000032.1 GCA_014132615.1 Gammaproteobacteria bacterium | reverse complement strand
CTTTATTACGTTAGTTACTTGAGTAGAGCAATGATCACATGATGCATTGCTTACTCCCCTATCTATAGTAAAGCTAGCAGGTTTCTGTCAACGAATTACTAAACATCTACAAGGATGACAATAGCGCCCCATCAAGACCATTTAAATGTTAATGTGACACTGTCGTGTAATCAGAATTATAGTCTATCGCCAATTCTGGGTAATTATACTTAAGCACGGTTAACGTATCCGATTCCTGCTTAGGCAAATTTAATTGTCTATACGATTTCGCCATTAGCGCTAAACCATCTACCGTAGCAGGTGCGCCTTGATAATGAGCAACTAAATCGCTAGCGCGATTGGTAGCAGCAACATAGGCGCGGCGGTTATAGTAATATTCAGCTACGTGCAATTCATGGTCTGCCATAATATTGCGTAAATAAATCATGTATTGATGTGCAGCGGAAGCATAAGGGCTGTCTGGGAATAAAATGACGACTTGATTAAAATCATCATAAGCTTTACGCATTTGCGTTAAATCACGCGTTGCTAAATCAACTGAGAAAAAGCGCTCTAATATACCTAGATTTTGATAATAGTCAGCGACACCACGCATGTAATAAACATAATCGATATGTTTATATGTTGGGTGTAAGCGTATGAATCTATCTGCTGCAGCAACAGATAAAGCATATTCTTCTTTCATATAATAAGCATAGACTAAGAAATACTGAGCTGACTCAGTGTAAGGACCGAAAGGATATTGCACGTCTAATGCTTCAAACCGTTTGATGGCTTCGCTATAACTTTTATCTTGCAAAGCTTCTTTGCCGCTAGAATAAATTTTTTCCTGGCTTTCCCCTTGATACGTATCTGCAGGGTCCGTTGCACTCGCACAGCCCGTCACAAGACCCATTAAACTAGCTATTATGCTTAAGGCGAATACTATCTTTTTTATAATCATGATCCCTAATCTGCCTACAAATTAATTCTGGCGTGCATTGTAAACTAATTTCTGTCATCATTCATCGCCTATGAATAACGATAACGATAAAATTCACACATTAGTCATACCCGAGACACATGCCGATGAGCGCTTAGATCAGGCATTGGCCAAGCTCTTACCTTCTTATTCTCGCAGCCAAATTCAAAGCTGGATAGAGCAAGGGTTGGTTTTAGTCAATGGGATAGCAATAAAAGGTAAAACTAAGGTAAAAGGCGGTGAAACTGTTTCCGTTAATATAGTCATTAAGCCCCAGCCTGAATGGGAGGCGCAAGCCATCCCTCTTAATGTCGTCTATGAAGATGACGCTGTATTAATTATCAACAAACCCGTGGGATTAATCGTGCACCCTGGCGCTGGGAATGCCGATAGGACTTTATTAAACGCTGTATTGCACCACGCCCCACAGCTACAAATGCTGCCAAGAGCTGGCATTTTACATCGTTTGGACAAAGATACGTCGGGGTTGTTAGTGATTGCAAAAACGGCCGCGGCGCTAAAAGATTTATCACACCAATTAAAAGAACGTACCATCCTGCGCGAATATCAAGCACTCGTTTACGGCACTATCATCAGTGGCAACACGGTGGATGCGCCTATAGATAGGCATCCTTTGCAGCGCAAGCGTATGGCGATTGTTGAAACTGGGCGCCCTGCTGTCACCCATTATCGCGTCGCTGAGCGTTATAGGGCCCATACTCGTCTAAAACTAAAGCTAGAAACAGGTAGAACGCATCAAATTCGCGTACATATGTCTCATATTAGACACCCCATTATTGGCGATGCTGCTTACGGTGGGCGCGTTCAGCTAACCAAAGGGATGTCACAAGAGTTAATTACCTGTTTGCGTCAATTTAAGCGCCAAGCTTTGCATGCATTTGCATTGGGGTTTGTGCATCCACTAACTGGTGAGCCTGTGCATTTTGAAATAGATTTGCCCAATGATATGCAGGAATTAATTAAGTTATTGCGTATAGATAAGGAAGAAAATCAAGGATGAAATTCATTCAACCAAATTGGCCAGCCCCTGCTTCTGTTTTTGCCTACACGACTATTAAAGAAGCGCAATTAAACTACCAACCAAGACCTGACCAAGCCCTATCTTCTCTGTTAAACTTACCATCTTATCCAATATGGATAGATCAAAAGCATACGAATGTCGTCGTAGAAGCAACGCTTGAAAATAAAAATAAAATTGCTGATGCAAGTTTTACTGCTAAAGCTCAAACCGTTTGCATTGTTTTAACAGCAGATTGTTTACCTCTCTTAATTTGCAATAAACAAGGTACGCAGGTTGCAGCTATTCATGCTGGTTGGCGCGGACTTGCACAAGGTGTGATAGAGCAAACCATTCATGCAATGAATCAACCACCACAAGATTTACTAGTGTGGCTTGGCCCCGCCATTGGACCTAATAAATTTGAAGTAGGTGAAGACGTTTTTCACGCTTTTGTTAGCCATCATGCAGAAAGTAAGCTTGCCTTTAATCCGCATACACCTGGAAAATGGTTAGCAAATTTATATTTATTAGCAAAGATGAAATTAAATTCTCTAGGTATTATGCAAATTTACGGTGGTGATTTTTGCACTTACACTCAAGATAATTTATTTTATTCTTATCGTCGTGATCAAGGAAAAACTGGCCGCATGGCTAGCTTAATTTGGCTGGATGCTCAGTATTAATTTCTTGCATGGGAATTAAAACTTCTTTAGTGTGTTTACGTTTAAAAAATCCAGCTAGCCAAGCTTTTTTATTAGCACTTCCTTTTTTATTCCCTGCACTCGTACTAATTTCATAATCAGATAAATCCTCGGAAAAAGGCTGTGCTTCTTGCAATGCTTTTCGAATAGATGAAATAGGCAAAGATTCTCGGCCGCTAGCATTAAACCAAAATAATTTGCCTAAATCATGATTTTCATTCAATGAGTTTTTTAATAACTTTATTTTTTCTTGGTCAGGCAAAGTAGCTGCATATTTTATTAAGCAATCTGCAATCCCTTCCCTTAAAGGGGCCAGCACAGAAAAGAAATGGAGGGGAATAAGTTTATGCTCAAACATATAACATAATAAATTTATATATTCTAATTTTTCAGCAAGCGTTGTGCGCGGTAAAAAATGTGAAATGATGTCATCAATAAATGTTCGCTTATCATCATCAGGGCAAATTAATAACTCTATTATATCTTCTTTTTTATAACCAACTTGCAACGATATGAGTAATTGTAAATAATCATATTGATTACTAGCATTTCCTTTGCGGCCCATACACTGATTATTTTTACTTTTGATTTTTAACAAATCTAATACATCTTTTTGAGAGATAGATTGACAATCAACAAGTTTTTTTAGCAATAAAAGATAATTACTCACTACTTCATTATTTTCTGCTTGTGCTAACACTTGAGCATAACTATATCCATATTCATTACGGATTAACAACATAGTGTAAGCAAGTGTATTAGGGAGCTTAAGCAACCGAAATAATATTTCCTCTATTTTATTATCATCAGGCGGGGAGTGAAAAATAAACAAGTGATCAATTTGTAAAATAATCTGATCTTGTAACAAGTATACATTTATTTCTTCCGTACGAGTTTGCATATGCAGACTCCAGGTATCCATTATTTTCAGCATATAATCACGTAATTAATAAATCAATCGTATTGCTATAAAAAATCAATGCGAAGTTTTTTAATAGTGGTAAGATAGTAGCCATAAAATAAGAATGCATTCTGCATCATGCTTTATCACCACGTTAGGAGACTGCATATGAAGCAACGCGCTTATCGTACTATCAGTATGTTTATATTTGCTTTTATTCTCGGATTTACTCATCTTAGCTTTGCATCCAATCCCATAGATACAAGCATTGCTCCTATGCTTCAAACTGTTTTGCCAGCTGTGGTAAACATCAAAGCACAAATTAAAGTCACGGACTTTCGCACTATTCAAGAATTGATGAAACGCAAACGTGAATCGCAGGAAGAAGGCGGCCCTAGCAATCAAACCATTCCTAATACCTTTTTATCAGTCGGTTCTGGCGTCATAATTGATGCTAAAAATGGGTATATTTTAACAAATGCACATGTCATAAATGATGCACAAACCATTACGGTAACTCTAGGCGATGGCAGGCATTTTACAGGTAAAATAATAGGCTTAGACAGCCCTTCAGACATTGCTTTATTACAAATTAAAGCAAAAAATTTAACCGCCATTACCATAGGTGACTCTAATAATTTAAAAGTTGGGGATTTCGTTGCTGCGATAGGAAATCCTTTTGGTCTCAGTCAAACAGTGACATCAGGCATTATTAGTGCGCTAGGACGTACCACGCTAGGCATAGAAAATTATGAAAACTTTATTCAAACTGATGCGCCTATCAATCCGGGTAATTCAGGCGGTGCCTTAATTGATGCAAAAGGTCAATTAGTTGGGATTAATACAGCTATTTTAGCCCCTGATAAGGGCAGCATAGGTATTGGATTTGCTATCCCGGCTAATATGGCAAAAAGTATTATGCGTCAATTAATAGCATACGGAAATGTGCATAGAGGTATTTTAGGTATAGGTGCACAAAGTATTACACCAGAATTAGCCAGTGCTTTTAATATTGAAGATACCACGCATGGTGCCGTTGTTTCTCAGGTATGGGATGATTCACCAGCAAAATTAGCCGGTATACAAGTCGGTGATATCATTGCATCGGTAGATGGTTCACCCATTAAGAATGCGAGTGATGTCGTAAATACTATTGGTTTCTTACGCGTTGATTCTAAAATTAATATTGAAATATTGCGCGATAAAAAACCCATTACCGTCACTGTCACATTAACCGATCCTAAGAAGCGCAAACAAATCATTGAACACATGAATCCTTTCCTTTATGGTGTAGGCTTAAAAGATTTCAATGTATTAAGCCCTGCGCATGGAAATGTACAAGGTGTATTAGTAGTCACTGTAGAAGAAGATAGCAAAGCTTGGCAATCTGATTTAAGGCCAGGCGATGTAATCACTTCTGCTAATAAACAAAAAGTAACAAACGTAAATGAATTAACTGCCATCGCCACAAAAACAGATAAAATCTTATTGTTAAATGTATTACGTGGACCTAGCGCTGTGTTTTTGGTGATAAATAAAGATAATTAATTTAAAAATGAAAAAAATTCGTTTAAATACACCTATGAAAAAGATGCTAGCTTGCGTTAGCATCTTCTTTTTGATCATCTTTGGCTGGTACGGCGCTAAAAAACTTATCGTTTTTTGGTTTATGTCACACTATCAACCCCCACCAGCGACAGTCACTGCAACTCAGGTAACAAGTAAACCCTGGCATGCTTATTTAACTGCAGTAGGGACATTGCAAGCTATTAACGGTGTAGATTTAGCAGCAGAAACATCAGGTGTAGTGCAAGAGATTCGTTTTAACTCTGGCCAGTTTGTTCATAAAGGCGATGTAGTTATTAAACTTAAAGCTGACATTGAACAAGCGGCAGTTAAAAGTAGCCAGGCAAAATTTAGCTTAGCCAAAATGAATTATGATAGAGAAAAAACATTGTTAGACAGACATGTTATTTCTCAAGCTAGCTTAGATGCGCGTTATGCAGAATTGCAACAAGCTGAAGCGCTATTGGAAACTGCCAAAGCACAATTGCAACAAAAAATTATTACGGCACCTTTTGATGGACGCATAGGTATCAAACAAGTTAACTTGGGCCAATATCTATCTCCTGGCACCACATTAGTTACGCTGCAAGCGTTAAATGCACTTTACGTGTCATTCTCGTTACCAGAACAATATTTAAATCAACTTTACATTAATCAACCTGTCGATATTACTGTTAATTTTGGTAGCGGTAAAACAGTCAGAGGCCATATCACAGCTATTAATTCAAAAATTGATGCTGCAACACGTAACGTCTCTATTCAAGCTACTATACCTAACGATGGCTATGTACTTTACCCAGGCATGTATGGACAAGTTAAAGTAGAATTGCCTGTTAAGAAAAACACCTTAATTATCCCTACTACCGCTATTTCTTATAGTTTAGATGGCAACTTTGTCTTCATTGTTAAAGGCGATAAAGTGCATAAACAACCCGTTAAAATTGGTGAGCAGCGTGAAAATATGGCGACAATTTTGGATGGATTATCCATCAACGATAAAGTTGTCACATCAGGCCAATTAAAATTACAAAACGATACTCAAGTGATACTTGATAACAAAGTGGTAATGTAACATGGGATTTACTGATTTATTTATTAAGCGCCCCGTTCTCGCATGCGTAGTCAGTTTAATGATTCTATTATTTGGCTTAAATGCATTAAGAGCACTGGAGTTAAGACAATTTCCTAAAATGGATAATAGTGTTATTACCATTACTACGGGGTATCCAGGTGCTAACGCCAATCTCATACAAGGATTTATCACTAGTCCGCTTGAAAAAGTCGTAGCAAGTGCAGATGGCATTGATTACATTACTTCGCAAAGCACGGAAGGCATGAGCACCATTACCGCTTATGTTCGCTTAAATTTTAACCCTAATGTCGCCATGACAGATGTCATGTCTAAAGTATCGCAAGTTACCAACCAACTTCCCAAAGAAAGTAATCAACCTGTCGTACAAAAATCGACTGGCAGCCAAACTGCATTAATGTATATAGGTTATAGCAGTGACACCTTACGCACTGAGCAAATCACGGATTATTTAACACGTGTTGTTCAGCCTAAATTACAAACCGTTGCAGGGGTCGCTAACGCAGAAATACTAGGCGGTCAAACTTATGCTATGCGCATTTGGTTAAATACAGAAAAAATGGCTGCATTAAAAATTTCAGCGGAAGAAGTAGCAAATGCCTTACAAACACAAAACTTCCAAACTGCAGCAGGTCAAATCAAAGGTAAATTTGTCTCTTTTAATATTAATGCAAAAACTAATTTGCAGTCGCGCCAAGAATTTGAAAATATTTTAATAAAAAATCAGGACGGTACACTATTACAAATTAAAGATATAGGGAACGTTGAATTAGGCGCACAAAGTTATGATTCATCCATTAAATTTAATGGAAAAAATGGTATTTTTATAGGTATTAAATCCACACCTACAGCCAATCCTTTAAATGTCATTGATGATGTAAAAAAAGTATTGCCTGACTTAGCAGTCAACTATCCGCCTGCGCTACAAAGTAAAATCGTTTACGACAGTACTAAATACATACGTAATTCTATTCATGAAGTCATGAGCAGCCTTATTGAAGCAACTCTCATTGTCGTACTTGTTATTTTTGCCTTCTTAGGTACAGCAAGAGCTGTCATTATTCCTGTGCTCACTATTCCACTTTCATTAATTGGTGTTTGCTCATTGATGTATATCATGGGTTATTCCATCAACTTACTCACTTTATTAGCCATGGTAATTGCAATTGGCTTAGTGGTAGATGATGCCATCGTGGTAGTAGAAAACATTTATCGTCATCTTGAAAAAGGTACATCACCTCACGAAGCAGCCATTCAGGGCGCAAGAGAAATTACTATCCCCATTATTGCTATGACAACCACGCTAGCAGCTGTTTATGCTCCTATTGGATTTATGACGGGATTAACAGGTGCATTATTCAAAGAATTTGCTTTTACTTTATCGTTAGCTGTCATTTTATCGGGTATTATTGCTTTAACCTTATCACCCATGATGTGCTCAAAAATTTTAAATGCTAATGTATTACATCAGCGCTTGGTTGTTTACATAGATAATGTATTTGAGAAAATTAAAAATAAATATGCTTATCGATTATCATTAGTTTTAGAAAATAGAAAAGTGACTGCTACGTTTTCTGCTCTCATGTTAACTGGCTGCTTATTAATGGCTGCCACAACACCCACTGAATTAGCGCCCGATGAAGATCAAAGCATTTTATTTCTTTCGCTCACAGCACCAAAATATGCCAATCTAGCTTACACTGAAAAATTCACTGATCAATTAACTGATATATTTAAATCCATACCTGAAACAGAAGATTTTTTTGTTATTAATGGCATGGGTGCAACTAATAATGCAATTGCAGGCCTGATATTAAAACCTTGGGATAAACGCAAAAAATCACAAGCAAAAGTATTAGGTGAATTACAGCCCAAATTAGCAAGCATTGCTGGCTTAAATTCTGTTGCTTTCCCACTACCCTCTCTTCCTGGCAATGCTAGCGGTCTCCCTCTGCAATTTGTTATCACTTCAACCGAAGATTACATTGTTATTCAATCTGTACTTGCAAAATTACAAGCAGCAGCTAGTAAAAGCGGTTTATTCATGTTTACCTCTGGCGATTTAAAATTTGAGAAACCCGTAGTCGATATCGATATTGATAGCAATAAAGCAGCAAGTTTAGGCATTAGCATGCAAAACATTGGCTCCTCACTCGCTATATTATTAGGCGGCAACTACATTAACCGTTTTAATCTTCAAGGACAAAGCTACCAAGTTATTGCACAAGTAACAGATCAAGATAGATTTACACCTGAGAAAATTAACGATTATTATTTAACAACTAAATTTGGTGATTCTGTTCCCTTATCCAGTGTTGTTTCATTTAAAGTAATAACCCAACCAAATGAACTTTTGCACTTTCAGCAATTAAATTCTGCTACTTTATCCGGCTTAATGATGCCTGGAAAATCCATTCAAGAAGGGTTAGCCTTTTTACGCACCCAAGCTAAAACCATTTTTCCAGCTGGATTTAGCTATGATTTTGGTGGGCAATCACGTCAAGCCATGCAAGAAGGTAATACAATGTTTTATACTTTCTTGTTTGCTCTACTCATCATTTATTTAGTGCTATCTGCGCAATTTGAAAGCTTTAGAGATCCTTTAATTATATTAATCAGTGTACCGCTTTCAATTTTAGGTGCGCTTATTCCACTCCATTTAGGGTTAGCTAAATTAAATATTTATACTGGTATAGGTTTGATTACTTTAATTGGCTTAATTAGCAAGCACGGTATTCTAATGGTGGATTTTGCTAATCAATTGAGAAAAGAAGGGCTAAATACTCACGATGCCATTATGAAATCAGCCACCTTGCGCTTACGCCCAATCTTGATGACAACAGTAGCAATGGTATTAGGCGTAGTGCCACTCCTATTAGCTAGTGGCGCAGGCGCTATGAGTCGTTATGATATTGGTTTAGTCATTACTTTTGGTATGACCATAGGCACAGTGTTCACTCTCTTTATCGTGCCTACGATGTATACGTTGTTTAAAAAGAATAAAAAAACTACTTTAAATTCACATAAAGTAGCCGCTTAGCATTAAAGTTTGAATGAATGCTGAACTTCATTGTCAAAGCCTATTAACTTTCTTATTGAAGAAGAAAGACGTTTTTCTCTTTGAAAATGATTATTACATTCATGCTCATTTAAGATTGGCAACAATACTGCTTTTAATTCTTCTAAAGAAGAGGGTGATAATTGCCATTTTTCAGGCACTTCTAAAGCAAATTTCATAAATTTAAAAAATAATTTAAACGAATTTATATATGCTTTATGCAGCATTTCTTCTATACTTTGTTGACTGGCTGCCAATTTTTCTGGATTTTCAAGCACATAAAAAACTTCTAAGCAATAAAAATACGTAACAAGAAGATCATGATCTAGATCAGTTAATTGGTTTTCTTCAGAAAAGAAAACTTCATATTGGTGTGCCGGATCAAGTAACCATTCTAATATCTCTAAATATCCATGACTAGCTGCAAAACGCAGATTAGCTACATTAGGAGTAATTTTAAATTCAATAATTAAATACTGCACTAATTGTAGATTACCTGACTTAATTGCTAAATTGAGCGCACGATGATCTGGTTTAATGGGATTAAAGCGCGCAATTAAATTTTTGAATAAATCTAAATCTCCAAATCTAGCTGCGCAGTTTATAATATTTTCATCTACTTCTAACCTTATTTCCTGTGGATCACTTATTACTCCGCGAATTAATTCACAATTTTTACATTCATATAACCAGTCACTAGTGATTTGCACACTTGCTAACTGTAATTCTGAAAATAAAAATTCAATTAATTCAATTCGGCCAGATAACACTGCATTTTTAAAAGTAGTTAAGTTAATTGTTAAATTATGTTCCTTAATTAAATACTGTACTAATGCCTTATTACCAGAATTAGCAGCTAAGTTCAGGGTTTCCAAAGAAGCACCTACATCTCTGGCCAATATAATCTTCACTACTTCGAGTTTACCCTCAGCTGCTGCACAATCTAGCGCCGCTTCTCTTGCCAATCTTGAGGTAATTTTATTAAGAAAATATTTTACTAGCGTAACATCCTCACTCTTTACAGCAGCTATTAGCATCTCAGGGCAAATAGGAATTTTTTTACTTAAGAAAAAATCTATTATTTTTTTATTACCTTTTTTAATAGCGATTAACACAGCCTCTTTAAGTAAATTGTGATCAAAGCGGAAAGATTCAAAATCAAGAAGATAATTAACTAAGGCTAGATTATTTGTTTGAACTGCATAAATTAAACCTTTAGGAATAAATCTATTATTTATTTCATAGTTTAAAAAATTTTTTAAAAGATCCACACAACCAGCAAATAAAATTGTATCTAAATACCAATCGATGCTAGTAGCATCATTAGCAAATGACAATTTAATCTCAATCAGCATTGAATAAGAAATTGTTTTAGATCCTGCTAGCAAACTAAACAGAAAACCATCATCTTTTTCATAATCAATTAATGCTTCATTAAAAAATTCTATGTCATCTGTGCAAGCAACTAATAAAATAAAATGGTAATAAGAACTAAAATAATAATTCTTTATAGGTAGGTCTTCATACTCTTTTATCTTTTTCATTGCAATTTGCATTCGTAAATAAATTTTTTGATATGAAATTGCACGTGACTGCTTAAAAGGATAACAACTATCAAACTCATTCAAGAGACTTCTGTCTATACCAAAATCATTTGCTATCTTAGCTAACCAAAATCTTTCATCATTCATTGCCTTACTAAAAAAAGTAGCGCTCCCAATTACATTAGCAACATCATTGCCATTTAAAAAATGAATTCCCCAATATCCAACCACTTCCGCAGGTAAAGATTGGATAGAGGTGGCTTTATTTTTTCTATTTAGCATATTATTTTATCTTTATGGTTGAATAAAAATTAATCTATAATTCAAGTAATTACTTTAAAAAAACACAATTGGAAGGCAAATATACTTGAAAAGCAGGTTGATTTATTAAAACATTCTTAATAAGAATAAACATTTTTACTGGACCCAGATTGGATAATTTAATACCATCTTAACCTTCAAAAGGTATATTAATTAGAACGATAACGGGTGGGTGGGGAAACGCATGTCACAGTTAAATAAGCTAAGTACGTTGGCTTTGACCCTATTAATTACAGGTGCGATTGATAGCATCCGTAACTTACCTGCTACAGCCTTATTTGGCACTACCTTAATTTTCTTTTTTATTTTTTCTGCCATTGTTTTTCTTATTCCTACCGCATTGGTTTCTGCAGAACTTGCGGCAAATATCGACGAAGGCGGCATTTACCAGTGGGCACGTTTAGCTTTTGGTGAGCGCATTGGGTTTTTAGCTGTATGGTTACAATGGATTAATAATATTATTTGGTTCCCTACCATACTCTCCTTTATAGCAGGCACCGCCGCTTATCTAATTGATCCGGCTTTGGCAGAAAATAAAGTTTATTTAGTTAGCGTCATCCTGGTTACTTTCTGGGGATTAACTCTGATTAATTTTAAAGGCATTCGCTTATCCGCCAAATTTACCAGTTTCTGTGCTATTGGCGGCTTAATTGTACCCACCATTGCCATTATCCTTTTACTAGGAACTTGGTTATGGATTGGTAAACCTTTGCAGATTCATTTAACTCCTAGCAATATGATCCCACACTGGGGTCATGTTGATAATTGGATAGCATTAACAGCGATTATGATGGGCTTTGCTGGCATGGAATTAGCAACAGTACATGTCAATGATGTACGTAATCCTCAAAAAACCTTCCCACGCGCGCTAGCCATTTCAACTGTAGTGATTTTAGTCACTATGATTTTAGGATCATTAGCGATTGCCTTCGTACTTCCCTACGATCGCATCAACTTAGTTAATGGTACTATTCAAACGTTTGCCTACTTCTTACACGCTTACCATTTAAGTTGGCTCACACCTATACTCACTCTAATGTTAGTTATAGGTAGCTTGGGTGGCATGGTAAGTTGGATAGTGTCTCCTATTAAAGGGCTTGCACAAGCAGCTCACCGTGGATTTTTACCACCTATTTTTAAGCAACAAAATAAACACGGCGTTTCACAAAGTTTATTAGTAATTCAAGCTGTATTAGTTAGCTTAGTTTGTGCTGCTTTCTTGTTATTACCAAGCATTAACGGCTCTTATTGGTTACTATCAGCGCTCAGCACTCAGCTTTACATGCTTATGTACGTGCTCATGTTTTTCTGCGCTCTACGATTACGTAAGAAAATTAATTACAGCCCTAATACTTTTGTTATTCCAGGTAAAAGCCTGGGTTTATGGTTAGTTTGTCTTTTAGGGTTAACTGGCTGCGCAATAACCCTGATAGTTGGCTTTATTCCACCTAAAGGAATTAACATCGGTAGCAATTGGTATTATGAAGTGATTTTCTGCAGCGGCATGATTGGATTAATAATCCCTGTATTTTTCTTCTATTGGTATCAAGTGAGAAACAGGATGGGAACACCTGTTGCAACTATCGAACCTGTAGATGGCTTAGCTAGGCAGAATAGTTAATGTAGCTTACATTATCATATTGTCTAAATTGGCTGCTTTGGCAATTGATAACAAATCTTTAGAAACATACTTTAAACTAATCGGCTTATTATTCTCTCTAGCGTACTTAATCCACTCAATAATCAAAGCAAGCCCTGAGCTATCGCTGGATTTTAATTCCGAAAAATTAAAATCCAGCTTGGCATTTTTCTCTAATTGCGGTAGCGAAGAGGCATAAATTTGCATGACATTGTTAAATGCTAAATCGCCAGAAAGATAAAAGGTATTATCTTTAAAATTAATGGCTGCTTGTTTATGCATTCTATACTGTTTCATTTAACGTCCTGAGTTATGACTCGATAAACGACTTAATAATTGCTCCATATTGCCCTGACCTAAAATATCGGCAAATTGCTCACGGAAGCTGTCTAACATACTGACGCCTTCCACTGACATATCATACAAACGCCATACACTACCATTGCGCAATAGCCTATAGGTCACACGTATTGCTTGACCTTGACCACCTCGTATTTCGCTATTTACTTCAACAGTGCGTTTGCCTGCATACCCACCGCGTATTGGATAAAATTGCACAACTTGATCCTGATAAGCAGCAAGTCCTGATGCGTAAGTACGAATTAAAATGCGAGTAAATTCGCGTTGAAACTGCATACGTTGTGCAGGGGTTGCATTATTCCAAACTTGAGGGGGAACAACACGACGAGACATTTCAGTCAAATCGGCATAAGGAACAACATATTTATAAGCAAGATTGTAAACAATTTGCGGTTTTGATTGTAACGTGGCTTTATTTGCCTTCAACCCAGCAATCATATTATTTGCTATGTAACGTAATAAGCCTACAGGGTCACTTTGTGATTGTGCCTGCGCAATACTTGTAAACCATGTTAAACACAGAATTAAAACTGCTGATAAAAGTTTATTGCTGCGCATTTTTCTCTCCGCTTCCATTACTATTAGTTGATTTGCTATCGCCGCTATTACTAATTTTATACATAAACTGACCTATCAATTTTTCAAGTATCATAGCAGAACGGGTAATTTCAATTTCACTGCCGTCTTTTAGATAATTACTACTATACATAGGCGTCAGTGCAATATAGTTATCGCCAAGCAGGCCTGCTGTATAAATCCCCGCTGAAGAATCATCAGGAATATCGCGAAATTTATCGTAAATATGCATAGTGACAATAGCTTTAAAGGTAGAACGATCTAAATTAATTTGTGACACTTCCCCAATTTGCACACCACTCATTTTGATAGGAGCACGCACTTTTAAGCCGCCAATGTCATCAAACGCTGCTGTCACAGTATATGTTTTATCTGGAAACAAACTAGTTAAACCACTTACCTTCAAAGCAAGCACTATCAGTGCTGTGCAAGCAAAGAGTAAAAATAAGCCAACGAAAGTTTCCACCCAACGTTGAGATAGCATTACCATCCCCCTATCATCATAGCAGTTAAAATAAAATCCAATCCTAATACAGCTAATGAAGCATAGACCACTGAGCGAGTGGTTGCGCTTGCAATGCCAGCCGCAGTAGGAATGGCAAAATAACCTTGTGAAACAGCAACCCACGTGGCTGCTATACCAAACACCACGCTTTTTAATAAACCATTCATTACATCAGCCTGAAAATCGACAGAGGATTGCATATTAGACCAGAATACACCGGCATCTAAACCTAGCCATTTCACACCGACTAAATAAGCACCGTAAATGGCTGTCATGTTGAAAATCATTGTTAACAGTGGCAGTGAAATAAATCCACCCCAAAAACGTGGCGCAATCACTCTTCGCAAAGGATCAACAGCCATCATTTCCATGCTTGACAGTTGCTCAGTTGCCTTCATTAAACCAATTTCAGCAGTAACTGCAGACCCCGCTCGACCAGCGAATAAAATAGCTGTCACAACAGGACCGAGCTCCCTTGCGACACTTAATGCTACTAGAGGACCTAATTCTTGTGAGGCACCGAATTTAGCTAACGTATGATAACCTTGAAGTGCTAATACCATACCAATAAACAAACTAGAAACGACAATAATTAAGAGTGATAACACACCTTCTGAATATATCTGCTGTATGACTAAAGGAAATCCTTTACGAAAATTAGGCGGATAAAAAAGTATGCGTGCCAACAACATACCACTTTTACCAAATTCACGTAGTGTAGAGAGACCAAACTGGCCTAATAAAACGATTTGATTCATGCTGTTTTTTCCCGCAGAAAATCATCAACTAAAGAAGCAGCAGGATAATCAAATGGCACAGGGCCATCAGGCAATCCTTGGATAAATTGCTGCAATTGCTCGGAAGTGTTATTTACAATTTCTTGAGGATTACCTTGGCCTATGATTTTCTTATCCGCTATCACGTATACGTAATCAGCAATGCTTAATGTTTCTTGTACATCGTGCGAAACAATAACACTTGTTAGACCTAACGCATCGTTTAAAGTGCGAATTAATTTAACTAAGATACCCATAGAAATAGGGTCTTGGCCTGCAAAAGGCTCGTCGTACATGATAAGTTCGGGATCGAGTGCAATTGCTCTAGCAAGTGCGACACGTCTTGCCATACCGCCTGATAATTCATTTGGCATTAGCTGAGCCGCCCCTCTTAGACCAACCATTTGCAACTTCATTAACACTAAGGTGTGTATAAAAGATTCAGATAAATTTGTATGTTCTCGTAAAGCAAAAGCGACATTTTCGTAAACATTAAGATGAGTAAATAAGCCTCCGCTTTGAAACAACATCCCTAAGCGTTCACGCAATTGGTATAAATCATGACGTGATAAGTCATGTATTAGCTGATTACCTACTTTAATTTGGCCTTGTGTGGGAATTAACTGACCCCCAATTAAACGCAGCAAGGTGGTTTTACCCGTGCCACTAGGGCCAAGAATAGCTGTAACCTTACCACGCGGAATAGCCAAATCCACATCTTGGAAAATTATGCGGCCATTTTCATGCTGGAAAGATAGTTTGGTAATTTCTACTAGATTTTCTGACATAGCTAATAAGTGTCTCAAATGCTCAATAAAATTGCTAGTGAAATAAGCCATGAATAATAAGGCTTTTATTGTTTGCCAAAAAGTATTTAGCAATACTTAACAGAAGTGATTAAAATACTACCTAATTCACCAATTAGGGATTCTTAATGGAAGTCGAAAAAATCTGCGCTTTAGGCCGGTCTGTCGTTAAAATTGAAGCAGAAATGGTCGCCAAATTAGCTGATAGAATTGATCAAAAATTTGCGCAAGCCTGCGAATATTTGCACGATTGCAAAGGCAAAATTATCGTCATGGGCGTAGGTAAATCGGGCCATGTAGGTAAAAAAATTGCTGCCACCTTCGCAAGCACTGGAAGCCCATCTTTTTTCATACACCCAAGTGAAGCCAAACACGGCGACATGGGTATGGTGACTAAAGACGATGTCTTGCTTTTAATTTCAAATTCCGGTGAAACCGAAGAAATATTGGCTATTTTACCTTCTATTAAACACCTAGGTGCCATCATTATTTCCTTAGCAGGCAGACCCAACTCAACCCTATCAAAAGCAGCCACTATCAATCTAGATGTAAGCGTTGATAAAGAGGCTTGCCCATTAGGATTAGCTCCTACTTCAAGCACCACCGCCACACTTGCTATGGGTGATGCATTAGCTATGGCTTTATTGGATATGCGTGGCTTTACTAAAGATGATTTTGCTCTTTCACATCCAGGTGGTGCATTAGGTCGTCGTTTATTATTGAGAATACATGAAATTATGCATACCAATGCAGAGATTCCTTCTGTAAAAGGAAATGCATTATTAAAAGATGCCTTAGTTGAAATGACACAAAAAAAATTAGGTATGACAACGATTATCAATGAAAAAGGCGAATTACTAGGCATTTTCACAGACGGTGATTTAAGACGAATTCTGGATAAGAATATTGATATTCATCACACGTCTATTGAAGAAGTTATGTCTAAAAAACCTAAAACGATTAACACAAATATTTTAGCAGTGGAAGCATTGCACCAGATGGAAACGTATAAAATTACTTCTTTAATTGTGATAAATGAGCTAAACCATCCTATAGGTATTATTCACATCCACGATATTTTACGTGCCGGAGTGGTGTAATGAGTTTAATGAATGATAAAGCTAAAAATATACGCTTACTTATTTTAGATGTAGACGGCATTTTAACAACAGGTATTGTATATTACATTTCAAACGGCAGTGATATGCGGGGCTTTAATTTACACGATGGGTTAGGAATTAAGTTGCTGCAAAAAACAGGCGTAAAAGTTGCCGTTATTTCTGCAAAAAATTCTGAAGCAGTTGCCAGGCGTTTAGCAGAATTAAAAGTAGAACATATCTATTTAGGGCAAGAAGAAAAGCTTGAGGCTTACCAAGCATTAAAACAAAAACTGGCTTTAAGCGATGAGCAAATTGCCTATATGGGTGATGATTTACCGGATTTACCCGTGCTAAAACGCGTAGGATTTTCTATCACCGTACCCCAAGCACCGGCTATTATCCAACAACATGTTGATTTAACTACTAAAAATAAAGGCGGCAAAGGCGCTGTGCGTGAAATTTGTGAATTTATCATGCAAGCTCAAGATAGTTATCAAACTGTGATACAATCTTACCTCGCTTAATATGATGATTGCGCAAATGACAGCCAAGCACATTACAATCAGCCTAGGGTTAATGATTACTCTCTTTCTAGCGGGTTGGACTACCTTTTTGTCTTATCACCGTGAAACAGTAGCAATAGAAAAACTGGCTAGCCTTCCTGATGCAATTATGGAAGATGTGATTGCTATTATCCTTGATAAGCAAGGCAAGCCGACCATGAAAGTCATTACACCTAAGCTTGTGCATTATACGGAAAATGACACTACTAATTTAAATACACCTGAATTAATTTTATATCGCAAATCACCTCAACCTTGGTATGTCACATCTAAATATGCTAAAGCAACTCAAGGTATTGAGAATGTCGATTTTTGGGATAATGTGATAATTCATCATGCAGCAGACCAAACAAATCCTGCAACTGTGATTAAAACTGCTACGTTAACCGTACATCCCAATCAACAAACTGCAGATACCGCTGATTTCATTACCATGCTACAACCTAATTTAGTGGTAAAAGCAACAGGCATGCATGCTGACATGAATACTGGCGATATTAAATTACTCTCTAACACTAGGGGTGAATATGTACCAAGCTCTTAAAATAGCTTTTTACATTTTTACTATCTTTACCTATTTAAATGCATACGCTTTGCCTACTGATAAACAACAAAAAGTGCATATCGTGGCGGATTCAACTAATTATAATTACAAAACCGGTGTGAAGGTATTTGAAGGCCATGTCAAAGTTGATCAAGGTACTACTCATATTACCGCACAAAAATTAGTAACTAAAAATAATAGTCAACATAAAATTCAAGAAGCGATTGCTTATGGCTTAGATGGTTTAGCTCATTATTGGACGCTTGCCAAAGCCGGCGAACCCAATATTCATGCGAGAGCAAAAATCATTAAATTTTATCCGCAACAATCTAATGTAACACTGGAAAGAAAAGTCGTCGTTACTCAAGGAGACAATCATTTTCAAGGAGAATTAATTTTATATAACAGAGAAGATCAAACTATTACTGTACCCGCCTCCCCTAGTGGACGCGCTGTTCTCGTTTATAATCCAGACAAATGATAAGATGACACCATGTTAAATTCATTACGCGCGCAACATCTTTATAAAAAATACAAATCACGTGAAGTAGTCAAAGACGTTTCAATACAAATTAACCGCGGCGAAGTAGTTGGCTTGTTAGGGCCAAACGGTGCAGGCAAAACCACGTCGTTTTATATGATAGTGGGGTTAATACAAGCAGACGGCGGTAATATTTTTTTAGATGATTTAAACATTACTAAACTGCCTGTTCACGCTCGCGCACAATTAGGTATTAGCTATTTACCTCAAGAAGCTTCTATTTTTCGCAAATTAACTGTGGCGCAAAATATTATGGCCGTGCTTGAATTACGCGATGATTTAACAAAAGCCGCTAGAAAATTAATGCTAGAGCAATTACTAGAAGAATTTCGCATTACACACATCAGGGATACTTTAGGAATTAGCTTATCCGGCGGCGAAAGACGCCGCGCAGAAATTGCAAGAACACTTGCTACTGAGCCGCAATTTATTTTGCTTGATGAGCCTTTCGCAGGCATTGATCCTATTTCTGTACTCGATGTGAAACGCATCATTCATCATTTGCGCAAACGCGGTATTGGTATTTTAATTACAGATCACAATGTAAGAGATACTTTAAATATTTGTGAACGCGCCTATATTGTTAATCAAGGGAAAATTATTTGCGAAGGTAATCCAGAAGCTGTGTTAATGAATGAAGAAGTACGTGCTGTTTATTTAGGTGAAGATTTTGATTTATAATATAAAAGTAAAAACAAAGAGAAGGAGTCAATGATGGAGCTACAATTCACTGGCAAAAATATTGTCGTTACTCCCGCGTTAAAAGAATTTACGACTGAAAAATTACAAACGCTAGAAAATCATTTTCATAATATACAATTTATTACTGTTGTGTTTTTCCTAGATGGCGAGCTGCAAGCTGTCGAAGCTAATTTACATATCAACAGTACTGATATTAATGCGCGTGCAAAAAACGGTGACATGTATATTGCAGTGACTGAGCTAATTGAAAAATTAACTCATCAATTAACTAAACACAAAGAAAAACTCATTGACCATCACAGATAAGACTATGATCAGACAAACTATCACCATCAAAAATAAATTGGGCTTGCATACTAGAGCAGCCGCTAAATTAGTAGATACGGCAAAACACTTTGGCAGTCGCATAGAATTGATTTATCGCGATAGAGTCGTAGACTGCAAAAGTATTATGGGTGTCATCACGTTAGGTGCGCAAAAAGATAATGAATTAGAATTAATTATCAATGGCGAAGATGAAACCGATGCACTGACTGCAATTACTAAATTAATAGATGAAAAATTTGGAGAAAAGCAGTAAACCTTAATATTATTTTTTTATCTAACTGTAAATACTAGATATATAAAAGCCTCTTTATTTATTCATTCTCATTTAAAAATAACTTTAAGAATAGCTTAAGGTTATTTTAAATTGCCTTAATTTAATACTAAATTAAGAAATTTGATATATTCTACCACATCTAAATAGCCTTAAAGGCAATTAATAGAGAGTGGAGAACGTTATGTCTAATACACGATTAGAGAGTGGATTTAACCCATCTAGTGAAGGAACCAGCTCATCTAATAGTCAGTCCGGAACGGCCCAAGAGATCTTCATACAAATTCGAGATCTTAACGATTCTTCTAATACTATTAAAAAAGGATTAGCTAAACATAAACTTAAGTATCGTATTGCATTTATGTTAAATACAGCCCTCTACTTAGGGTGTACGGCAGGTTTTGGTTATATGTTTTATATTATTATTTCTAATCTAACTAAACACTTTCATTTAGGCGATCTTATAGAAGAAGAAATAATCGGTGAAAATACAACTTGTAAAGCTTATGGTGATAAAATCCTCAAAGAATTTGATGACCAATCGAATAGTTGTGTAGCTTTGTTAGCTGCACTAGAAGTGAAAGATATTGACCCGGATAGTTATGTTCATTATTGCCATGAGTTAATAAAAGAATATTGCAAAGATCCATTGATTGATAGCTTCGCAGAAGGGGTAGGTACAGCTGTTGCAACATTAGCAGTAGCAATGGTATTTATCTGCTTAACCTATTCAATTCTCAATAAACTTAAACAAGATAATTATCTTAATCAATCCCTAAACGCTATTCTTGATGAAAAAACAACAGACAATGTACTAGCTATTATAAAAAAATATAATTTAATAGATCCTAAAAGCCTGCCAATAGATGAAGTTGATAACCATATACAAGTAAACTTAGCACTTAATAAATTAGCTATAGATAAGGACTTAATTAAAGAATTAGTTCAGGCAAAAACTTATAGTACTTTATTCCTCCAATTACAACGTTGCAAAGGAGAAGACAATAGTAATGCCAACCCATTTTACAAGTTCCCTACAGAACTTATTTGTAAAATAGGTTTATTAACCATGACTAGCACTGCTACTAGCACTTGTTGCTTATTTGCTGAATCATCAGCTAAAGTCAGTAAAAAAGGTAAAGAAAAAGTAGATGAAGTAGAGTTAGAAAATGTCATTCAAAATGATCAGGAAGTTACATCAAAACGCGTGTTAAAATTTAAAAAAGGTATTTTTAATAGACTCATCAAACAGCCTGAAGAAATACTGATAGATACTAAAAACGGGCAAATTTATTTTAATAAATAAAAACCCGTTTTAAGATTTAGTAGTATTTTGTAAGATCAGCTAACAATAGCTAATTGGTTAAATCCTTCTGACAAAGTTGGGTGCGCGTATATGCCATCTTTTAATTCTTGATAGGTCAAACCAGCACGCATAGCAATTTCTACTGCTGCTAATACTTCGCCACCTTCAGGGCATAATAAAGCAGCACCTAAAATTTTATCTGTTTTTGCATCAATAACTAATTTAATAACACCCTTAGTTTCGCCAAGGGTTTTAGCTCTAGGGATATCAGCGACTGCGACTTTAGCAATTTTAAGTTCATAGCCTTTTTCACGCGCTACTTTTTCTGTCCAACCTATCCTTGCTAATTCAGGGTCTATAAAAACAGTATAGGGCAGCATTCTATCTTGTATAGAACGCACATTCTTTCCTGCCGTTAAATTGGCTTTAACAATGCGATAATCATCTAATGAAATATGTGTAAATTGCGGCCCCCCTTTAACATCGCCCACCGCCCAAATACCTGGAACATTCGTTTCTAAATATTCATTTACCGTGATAAAACCACGTGCATCGGTTTTAACATCCGTTGCAGCTAAATTTAAATCTTTAGTATTAGGTATTCTTCCAACTGAAACTAATATATGTGATCCGGTTAATTCTTCATTCTTACCATCTTTAGCCACTTCCAATACCACTTTATCATTTACTTTTTTCGCTGCATTAATTTGGTAGCCTAATTTTAATTGCACGCCCTCTTCTTGCAGAATTTGTTTAACCGCTTCTGCAATATCTCTATCTTCTTGCGGTAAAAACTCATTATTTACTTCGACAATAGTGACTTCACTGCCAAAACGTTTAAACATTTGGCCAAACTCAAGACCTATGTAACCACCACCGATAATAATTAAGTGGCTAGGTAGTGTGGCTAATTCCATAATGCCTTCGTTAGTCAGCGGATTAACTTCTTGCAGGCCAGGAATAGGTGGCATAAATGGTAGCGCACCGGTATTAATAAAAATTTTATCTGCCGTTAATTGCAGCGTAGATTTACCGTCTTTTGATTCTTCTAATTTGACTTCAAGCGTTTTGGGAGCAATAAAATGGGCTTTTCCTAAAATAAAATCCATGCCCGAAGCAAGAAACATAGATAAATTAGCTTGTCTCATGCCATTTACAATATTTTTCTTTCTTTGCAAAACAGCTTGAAAATCCACTTCGCTGCTAGAAATAGATATACCGTATTGTTTTGCAGATTTACTTAGATGCGAAACGCGAGCACTTGCAACCATCGCTTTTGTAGGAATACAGGCAACATTAATGCAAGTACCGCCTATCATACCTTGCTCTATCATAGCGACATGCTTACCCGCTTTAGCTAAATCCATTGCTAATGTTTTTCCAGCTTTTCCACCGCCAACAACAATAACATCGTATTTAACAATCGCATCTGTCATAAAGTCATCCTCAGTCACCAGCAATCATCATTTCTTCAATTAAAATGGATCCTGTTCTAACACCACCACGTTCATCCACATCGTTACTAATATCAACTATGCGTGCAAACATATCTTGTAATTTACCAGCTACTGTAATTTCATGAACAGGATATTGAATTTCACCATCCTCCACCCAATAGCCTGAGGCACCGCGTGAGTAATCACCTGTTAGTAAGTTAATACCGCTACCCATCATTTCAGTGACTAACAAACCTCTGCCCATAGTTTTTAACAATTGCTTAAAATCTTTTTTGCCGTACTCAACAATTAAATTATGTATGCCGCCAGCATTACCTGTCGTTTTCATACCCAATTTTCTTGCTGAATAAACACCTAGAGAATAACTGCGTAAAATACCATCCTGCACAAATACATTTTCACGTGTAGCCACACCATCATTATCAAATGGTGCACTGCCTAGCGCTCGCTCAAGATGTGGCCGCTCATACATATGCATAAAAGTGGGGAAGATTTTTTTACCTAAATGATCAACTAAAAAAGAAGATTTACGATATAAACTGCCGCCAGAAATAGCGGAAACAAATAAACCTATTAAACCACGTGCTTCTTCTGCATGAAAAATAACAGGTGCTTTTTGAGTTGGTAAACGCCTTCCGCCTAAACGTTTAACCGTTTTATCAGCTGCTTCTTTTGCTAGTGAATTAATAGATTGCAATAAAGTTGGATCGAGATTTACTGTATAGCTAAAATCACGCTGCATTTCTTCCTTATCTTTTGCTACTAATACACAACTTATCTCATGTCGTGTATGAGGATAATAACCTATAAAACCATTACTATTTGCATATAATTCCAAGGCTTCACCTGTTGCAACATTGACTTCTTCTGCACTGATAATACGCTTATCGTAAGCTAATGCTTGCTTTTCACAATCAAGTGCTAATTCAATTGCTTTTTCAACACTGATATTCCAAGGATAAGCGAGTGCTAGTTGCGGGTAATTAAATGCTAATTCACTCTTATCTGCTATACCTGCTGCGGTATCTTTATCAGTAAATTTTGCGATATAACAAGCAGCTTCCACTGCAGCACGCACTGCATCAGGCCGCAAATCAGAAATACTTGAAGAGCCTGTACGATTACCAAAAAAGACTCTAATTTCAACAACCTTATCTTGATTGTATTCAACTTTTTCTACATCTTCATCGTGTACAGAAATAGAAAAACCTTTGCTTGCTGCAATACCTACTTCTGCTTGATCCGCGCCAAGTCGGGCAGCTTCTTTTAAAATATCTTGAGAAATAGCTTGAAATTGCTCTACGTTAACATCTAAATTTTGTAATTCATTTTTCATGAGATGACCTTTCTATCGTGTTCCACCTACAATTAATTCATCAACACGCAAAGTAGGTTGGCCAACGCCCACTGGTACGCTTTGCCCATCCTTACCGCACACGCCAACACCGGCATCAAGTTTAAGATCATGGCCCACCATAGATACTTTATTTAAAACATCAGGACCATTACCTATTAACGTTGCACCTTTAACAGGCGCACCAATTTTTCCATCTTCAATTAAATAAGCTTCACTAGCAGAGAAAACAAATTTGCCTGAAGTAATATCTACTTGACCACCACCAAAATTAACAGCGTATAAACCTTTTTTAACTGAAGCGATAATATCTTTAGGATCAGATTCACCTGCTAACATGTAAGTATTTGTCATGCGCGGCATAGGAATGTGCGCATAAGATTCGCGTCTGCCATTTCCTGTTGATTTAAGCCCCATTAAATCTGCATTACGTTTATCCATCATGTATTGACGTAAAATTCCTTTTTCTATTAGCACATTGTTTTGTGTTTTTGTGCCTTCATCATCGACGTTTAAAGAACCACGCCTATTTTCAAGTGTGCCATTATCAACAATAGTACAAAGCGAACTTGCTACTTTTTGCCCTATTCTATCGCTATAAGCAGAAATCCCTTTGCGGTTAAAATCGCCTTCTAAACCATGACCTACTGCTTCATGCAGCAATACACCTGGCCAACCAGGACCTAATACTACAGTCATAGGTCCTGCTGGTGCATCGACTGCTTCTAAGTTAACTAGGGCTTGGCGTAATGCTTCATCTGCATATTGGTAAAGTAAATCGTTTTCTAGAAAGTATTGATAATCATAACGGCCGCCGCCGCCTGCATAACCAGATTCACGTCTGCCATTATGCTCTACAATCAAACTAATATTAAATCGTATGAGTGGCCTTACATCAGCTGCCATTTGACCATCACTTGCCATTATTAAGATAGTTTCATATTCACCTGCTAAACTTAAATTAGCTTGAATAATGCGCGAATCTTTTGAACGTATGTAAGTATAAATTTTTTGCAGTAAAGCAACTTTATTTTCTTCTGTCATGGAACGCAGCGGATTAACAGGTAAATATAATTCGTGGCCTTGGGTTTTATGCCAAGCTTGTAATACTTTTTCACCGCCTTGTTTAACAATACTTCTTGCTGCATGCGCTGCTTGTTCTAACGCTGGCATCACAATATCATCGGCATAAGCAAAGCCAGTTTTTTCACCACTTACTGCTCTTACACCGACTCCCCTATCAATATCAAAACTTCCACCTTTAATGATTCCATCTTCTAATACCCACGATTCAGAATAAGTCGATTGAAAGTAAAGATCAGCATAGTCAATTTGTGGACCTGCTAAATGTGCGATCACTTTGTGTAATTGCCCTTCTGTCAATCCAGAAGGATCTAATAAATCATGGGAAACTAACTCAATTACATTAGTCATAAACGTGGAAACTCACTATGAAAATTAACCTATTATTATGCCGTATAACTTGCTGCTTGTCTTTATTAGGCTAATCAAATAGGATAAAACGTATTAAGGATGATCTTCGAGGATAAGCAATGAGAATGCTCAATGCATTTTTGCTAACAGCTACTGTTGTTTCTTTATTGACCGGCTGTACAACCAAAGGTCAATCTACCACTCAACTTGCTGCAAATTTTTTACAAAGACAACATATCACTTCTACCACGGATGAAGTTTATCCTCCTAAGAATGCTAAAACTGTTGCTGTTTTCACAAAGGAAAAAACACCAGTCTCTGCCTATCGCATCATAGGCGTTGCAACAATTTCTAAATATAATATGTTAGGCTTACCAAGACCTCGCTCTACCATGAATGAAATGATGAAAAAACTCGCTGCTTCAATAGGCGGGGATGGCATTATGAACGTGAGCAACAATGAAGAAGGAATGGAAGCTAAGGTGATTGCGTTTCATAAGATTTTATTGTAACTGTAATAAGAGCGCCCTTGTCATCCTGAGCATTTAGACTTGTCATCCTGAGTACGTAGACTTGTCATCCTGAGCTATACTGTCATCCTGAGCGTAGCGAAGGATCTGCTTTAGTTTTGCAAGCAAGCAGATCCTTCGCTACGCTCAGGATGACAGTATAGGCTCAGCGATGACAAAGACGCTGCACATTCATAATGAATGCTCCATCCCTACTTCTATTTAATTACTCAAATTCTTCTCTTCCATCAACCTTAAATCTGCAATGCCAGGTAAATCATTCCTGAGTAAAATCTCATGTTGCGGATATGGAGGTTTAATGCCGTGCACAGCAAATTCATCCCATATACTCATTAGCACTGACGACATTACACTCAAGCGAGATTTCACTTGGCGAATGTTGACAAAATAACGTATTTCAAAATTCATGAGAGCATCACTCATTTCTCTCAATAGCACTTCAGGCACAGGATCTTTTAATAAATCTTTATGTGCCATTAACACATTTTGAATAATCACTTTTACTTCATGAGGATTATCATGCCGGTTAATTTTTACATTGGTGACAGTTCTTACGATATTGTCTTTAGCAGTCCAGTTGGTAAAAGATTTATAGAAAATATCTGCGTTAGGTACAAATAATTCCATATGATCCCAGGTTCTTATTGTCACCGCCCTACTGCCAATATGTGTCACTTCACCTTCAATATTATTTACATTGACGATATCACCAACGCGCAACGGTCTTTCTAATAAAATTAAAAATCCGCACACAAAATTATTGGCTAAATCTCTTAAACCTAAACCCATGCCGAATGCAAAGCCGCCCAAAACAAAGGTCAATGCGCCTAAGTCTATTCCTAATACACGCAAACAAATAAAGACACCTACTACCACCACACTATATTGACTCAATATTGCAATACTATTTCTAATTCCCATATCATTAGTACGAGACAATAGCAGGCGATAAACAAATTCGCGTATCCACTTCGCAGTCCAATAAAAAATAGAAATGACTACACATAATTCTATGATATTAAATGGCGTGATAGTGGTATTTAACACATGGACGAGTTGATAATCTAATAAACGGGTTAATCGTTCCACAATCGGTGATTGTTTATCCCAGCCATAGAGTAAAAATAAAACCGTACCTGCAATTAACAATAGTGTAATGCGTAAAATTTTATCCAAAGGCTTTAAAAACGCTTCTGTCCACAACCAACCATTATTAGCATATTGAATCATAAGACGAGAAAGCTGCTCCATACCATCAGACAGCAAACCGCGTAATAGAAGATAGCCAATTAACACTAAAAGAAATATGCCTTCATACCAAGACACAGTCATAATTAAATTTACAAAACCCAGTAATCCAATGACTGAGTTAGAAAACATTAACAAA
Source organism: Gammaproteobacteria bacterium (assembly GCA_014132615.1). Classification (GTDB taxonomy): domain Bacteria; phylum Pseudomonadota; class Gammaproteobacteria; order DSM-16500; family DSM-16500; genus Aquicella. The sequence goes on along the minus strand of BMAH01000032.1, from coordinate 1,878 downwards.
GGAACTAAAATACCAATTAAGCAAATACTTTTTTCTAAGTAAGGATGCTTAGCTTCCATGTGAGATAAAATAAGATTAGGTACTACATGCCATGATTTTAGTAAAAACAGAGAAACAATCATGGTTAGGAATAAAAAGAGTCGATTGCATAATAACTTTAATTCATAAATTAATGGCAATTGATGCACAAAGACAGTCATGGCAGTAATAATACCACCTAACAGAATTAACCATTTTAACCGATGATATAAGCGCATATCATGTCCTGTAGCATCATGCGTTGTTTCCACAAGGCATAATCTTGATAAGGTGATAATGCCTTTAAATACTAGCCAAACAATAGATAGGTAATAAACAAAAAGATAATTTTGCTGAGGCACATTAAAAAAATACATTAATGCTGCAATATTGCTAATAACAAAAATATCTAAGAAATTTCTATTAAGCCATTGCAAGCTTAGCCATTTAGAATTAATTTGATCTCGCCAAGAAGAAGGTCGAGTAAGTAAATGGGTAGTTAATCTGCGTAATGCTAGAAAAGCAAATACCATTGCTCCTTCCATTAAACCAAAGAATACCCACGTCCATGCCGTCGCATTTTCAAATGCTTTGACTAAATAACCAGATAAGCTCTTTACAACTTGGAATGCAAGCGCAGGCATTAATAGGATTTCTTTGCCTAAATCCACGAGCATTTTTGCACCAAAATTGGGTAAACCCTGACGTGAAGATAATTCTACTTGTAACGCCTGATCTAAAGTAGATCGGAATTCAGCTAAGTTTTTATTAAGCTGCAATAATTCTTCATCTATTGCTTTATAAAGTTGATCTAAATTATTTAAACGCACCATATAATTTTGAATGCGATCAGCATTTTTCTTCTTTTGAGAAAGGAAACTCATTTGCTTTTGTAATGCTGTCATTCTTGTTTTTAATACATCATCCAAACGATTAACTTGCTTGGTTTCAACTTGCACTTGATCACCAATTTCATTCAATAAACCAAGCGAATTATTTTTCACAACAGCCATTTTCATTTGCTGCAATTGATCTTTATAGCGTGCTAATAAAGATTGAATATAAGCAAAATTAGCATTTTCATTAGCAAAGAAAATTTCTCTTTCCAATTCTGCATATTTTTCTTTAGATTGAGCAGTATCTACTTTAGCAAGCTGTGCATAGAGTGAATTTAATTGTTGTAACCAATAATTTTGTTGCTCCTGATAAGCCAATTCATCTTTTACTTGTTGCTGCTTTATGTGCAATAACTTACGTGATTTAAGCAGTGTATTTAAACGGTTATATTTATCCTTCTTAATTTGCAAAATATTACTTACCACCTTTTGCAAATCTTGCAAAGAATTCACGCGAGATTTTTCTAAGGCAAATAATTTTTCTTGATATTTTAAATCTGAGCGCAATTCTTGAAAATTAGCTATTTCAGTATGGGTGACTTTTAAGCCAAAAATACCCATTACATTTAATTGATTCTCTATTTCTTGAATGTTTTTTTGCAACCAGGTGATAGCTTGCTGTGAATCAGTTAATTCTATAGTAACACTGTCTAAATCAGATTGAGCGACTGAAATATCTAAAGCTGCTTTATCCAATAATAATTTAGAAACTTTTTCTAACGTTAATTGAGAAAACTCTTTATCGTATTGCTGTTGCAATTTAACCAGCTCATGCTGACCTTGATCTAGTCGGTTTTTTAATAAACCAATCTGTTGCGTGACTAATTGAATTCTATCAATTGTTACATCTTCATCACTATCTACTTTTTCTGCGCGTGCGTTAATACTGAGAATACTCAGTAAAAAAACAAGTAGCATTACACGAATATAATTAATTAACCGCAAGCTGCGCATGTAATAGCAC
>BMAH01000031.1 GCA_014132615.1 Gammaproteobacteria bacterium | reverse complement strand
TTAAAAATCCCTGTTTTTTTAATGAAAACCCTTCCCTTGATTAAATCAGTACAAATATGGTACGGTATGCCCAAATTAAACTAATATGTTAGGCACTTCTCTACATGCTCCGCATAGCAAAATTAACTGATTACGCCATGCTCATTTTGAGTCAGATGGCAAAACAGCCTGACGTCGTTTTAAGTACGACTTGTCTTGCTGATACTTTGCATTTAACGCCACCAACGGTGAGTAAGGTATTGAAAATATTATCAGACTCACAGCTGGTGAATTCCGTGCGAGGCGCAGACGGCGGTTATCATTTAGCTAAAGCCGCAAACGCCATAACGTTAGCTGACATCATACTTGCAATGGAAGGCGATTTTGGCATGACAGAATGCTGTGAAACAGCAAATTTATGTGGATTAGATGCGCTCTGTACGTTGCGAGAAAATTGGCAAAAAATCAATGGCATGGTCAAAGGATTATTAGACACATTAACAATAGCGGATATGTTACAGCCATTAACATTACAAGGGTTACACAATGGCAAATGAGCTATTAAACCAGGTCGTCAATAAAAATTATCCTTATGGGTTTGTAACAAATATTGATACAGACACGATTTCCCCTGGTCTCAATGAAGAGGTGATTAGGCTTATTTCTAGCAAAAAGAATGAACCAGCGTTTATGCTTGAATGGCGGCTAAAAGCATTTGAACATTGGAAAACACTGACCCCACCCGCCTGGGCGCATTTGCATTATAAACCTATTGATTATCAAGATATTATTTATTATTCAGCACCTAAATCAAATACTGATGGGCCAAAAAGCTTAGATGAAGTTGATCCTAAATTACTCGAGACATATAACAAATTAGGTATTCCTCTTCACGAACAAGGTAGACTCGCAGGCGTAGCAGTAGATGCTGTGTTTGATAGCATTTCAGTCGCAACGACGTTTAAAGCAAAATTAGCAGAAGCAGGCGTTATCTTTTGTCCACTGTCTGAGGCGGTGCACACACATCCTGAGTTAGTAGAAAAATATTTAGGTAGCGTTGTGTCTTATCGTGATAACTTTTTTGCCGCCTTAAATGCAGCTGTATTTAGTGATGGGTCTTTTGTTTTTATTCCAAAAGGTGTGCGCTGTCCTATGGAATTATCAACGTATTTTCGTATCAATACGGCAAAGACAGGACAATTTGAGCGTACCTTAATCATTGCAGAAGAAAATAGTCACGTTAGTTATTTAGAAGGTTGCACAGCACCTATGCGTGATGAAAATCAACTGCATGCAGCGGTAGTTGAATTAGTTGCATTGGATAATGCACAAATTAAGTATTCTACCGTACAAAATTGGTATCCAGGCGATGAAGAAGGACGCGGCGGTATTTTTAATTTTGTGACTAAACGTGGTCATTGTCGTGGTGTGAATTCAAAAATTTCTTGGACGCAAATTGAAACAGGTTCAGCGATTACTTGGAAATATCCTAGTGTTATTTTGCAAGGTGATCATTCAGTCGGTGAATTTTATTCCGTTGCATTAACCAATAATTTGCAACAAGCAGATACGGGCACCAAGATGATTCACATGGGAAAAAATACACGCAGCACCATTATCTCCAAAGGCATAAGCGCGGGGCGCGGACAAAATACATATAGAGGATTAGTGAGAGTGTTACCCACAGCAGAAGGAGCGCGTAATTACACACAGTGTGATTCCTTGTTACTCAGTTCAGAGTGCGGTGCACATACCTTCCCTTACATAGAAGTAAAAAATCCTAGCGCACGTGTTGAACATGAAGCTTCAACCTCAAAGATTGGTGAAGATCAATTATTTTATTGTCGCCAACGAGGCTTAAGCACAGAAGATGCGATTTCCATGATAGTAAATGGTTTTTGTAAGCAAGTGTTTAATGAATTGCCTATGGAATTTGCAGTTGAAGCACAAAAATTATTGGAAGTCAGTTTAGAAGGCAGCGTGGGCTAATTATTTGACGAGTGGTTTAAGTAGGTAAAACAATGCTAACAATTAATAATTTACAAGTAACAATCCAAGATGAAAAGCAACAGGCCAAGCCTATTTTGCGCGGCGTTAATTTATCCATTAAACCCGGCGAAGTGCATGCCATCATGGGACCTAATGGTTCTGGCAAAAGCACGCTTGCTAATGTGCTTGCAGGACGTGCTGATTATCAAATAACTGGCGGTCAAGTAGATTTTAATGGCCAAGATTTATTATCCCTAGAACCTGAGCAGCGTGCCGCGCTAGGTTTATTCTTAGCATTTCAATATCCCACAGAAATACCAGGCGTGAATAACATGTATTTCCTGCGCACCGCATTAAATAGCTTGCGCAAGCAAAAAGGGTTGCCACCTTTGGATGCAGCTGATTTTCTAACGTTGGTAAAAAGTAAATTAAAAGATGTTGGTTTAAGTGATGTCTTTTTACATAGAGCTGTTAATGAAGGATTTTCTGGCGGTGAAAAAAAACGTAACGAAGTGTTACAAATGTTAATGCTAGAACCTAACTTTATTATTTTAGATGAAACTGACTCCGGGTTAGATATTGATGCATTACAAATGGTCGGTCGTTCAGTTAATAGTTTGCGTAATAGCGATAGAAGTATCTTGGTAGTGACTCACTACCAGCGTTTATTAGATTATATACAACCTGATGTCGTGCATGTGATGGCGCACGGACAAATTCTTAAATCAGGCGACAAATCATTAGCATTAGAATTAGAAGCAAAAGGCTATAGTTGGATTGAAAGTGAGATAAAGGCATGAAGGTAAGTATCCCCGCTTGGCTGACAGCGAATTTTAATGAAGCGCAACAATCTTCATTGCCAGATTATTTGTTAGCCTATCAAAAAACACAATGGGATGCATTTGTCGCGCAAGGTTTGCCAACGCGTAAACATGAGCGATTTAAATATACTAATTTAAATAAGCTAAATGAAAAACAATTTATCCTTAGTGTAGAAACAAACGACGCATCATTGCATGAAATAGTTAAAAAGCATCAATTACATCAAACCAATAGTTGTTTAATTGTATTGGTAAATGGATTTTTTAATGCCTCCTTGTCAGTACTTACTGATTTACCTGAAGGCATGATAGTTTCAAGTTTTAAGCAAGCGATTTATGATCATCCAGATTTAATAAAACAACATGGTTTGTTAGCTATTAATAACGCTTATTACCCTTTTGCAAATATCAATGGCGCATTGTTTCAAAATGGCTTTTTCCTATATATGCCACCCCATTGCTCATTGGCAGCGCCCATTCATATTTTATCTTTGATGACACAAAAAAAAGAATTCGCTGCTTATCCTAAACATCTCATCATAATGGGTGATGATAGCAAAGCCACGTTTTTTGAGGAACACGTTTCTGTAGTTGAAAATGCTTATCTCATGAATAGCGTTACAAAGTTAATCTTAGGTAAGAGAGCGCAAGCAGATTATTGCAAACTACAAAATGAAAATAAGCACGCTATACATTTGTCACATTCATTTGTTGAGCAACAACAAGATAGCCAATTAACATTAGCTAATTTTTCCTTTGGCGGAGAAATTGCACGTGATGAAGTAGAGATTAATTTGCAAGCAAGCGGTGCCACTTGCAAGACAGCTGGTTTTTATCATTTACAGCATGCAAATCAATACGTTGATAATCACCTTGATATTAAACATCAAGCCCCTCATACCAACAGTGAAATGTTATATAAGGGGATAGTAGATAGCAGTGCGCGCGCAGTCTTTAATGGCCGCTTGTATGTGCAGCAAGCAGCGCAAAAAATTATTGCTTATCAAGCTAATCATAACTTGTTGTTATCTAAACAGGCAGAAGTCTATTCAAAACCAGAATTAGAAATTTACGCAGATGATGTGAAATGTAAGCACGGTGCCTCTACAGGCCAAATAGATGAAGAAGCATTATTTTATTTACGCTCGCGTGGCATAGAAAAAAGCACGGCATTACAAATTATTTTGCAAGGATTTGCTGACGAAATATTTCAGCGTATCGATCACAAAGCTATACGCGCAAGAATATTAGGGATTATGCCATGATAGAACACAACGTTAATTTAGCTGACTTGCGTGCTGATTTTCCTATTTTAACGCAGACCAATCGCGGCAAACCGTTGGTCTATTTAGATAGCGCAGCTTCTGCGCAAAAACCTAAGCAAGTGATAGACGCAATTTCTCATTTTTATTCGCACGATTATGCCAATATTCATAGGGGTATTTATGAATTAAGCGAACGCTCAACAGCGCTTTATGAAAATACACGAGAAAAAGTAAGACAATTAATTAATGCCAATCATAAAGAAGAAATTGTCTTTTTAAGTGGCACAACAGAAGGCATTAATCTTATTGCTCAAACGCTGGGCCGTACGAATTGGCAAGCAGGTGATGAGGTTATCATCAGTGAAATGGAGCATCATTCCAATATTGTGCCGTGGTTTTTATTAAAGCAGCAAATTGGGATTGAAATAAAAGTAATACCTGTAACAGACCAAGGTGCGTTAGATATCAATGCGTTTAAGCAATTAATTTCCCCACGCACTAAACTCGTTGCAATTACTCATGCTTCAAACGTATTAGGTACTATCAATCCTGTTAAAGAAATTACTAAACTTGCGCATGAGCAGCATATTCCTGTTTTATTAGATGGTGCCCAAGCTGTTCCTCATATGCCAGTCGATGTAAAAGACATTGATTGTGACTTTTACGTATTTTCCTCGCACAAACTTTACGGCCCAACAGGCATAGGCGCATTGTACGGTAAAAAAGAATGGTTAGATAAATTACCGCCTTACAAAGGTGGCGGCGATATGATAGAAACAGTTTCTTTTGAGGAAGTAACGTTTGCAAAAGCGCCACAGAAATTTGAAGCAGGCACGCCAGATATCGCGGGTGTTGTTGGCATGAGTGCAGCTATCGATTACGTGCAAAAGATTGGCATGCAAACAATCTATGCGCACGAGCAAGCGCTATTAAATTATGCTATCCCTCGCTTACAAACTATTCCCGGATTACGTTTAATCGGAACGACTTCACCTAAAGTGGGTGTGATCTCATTTGTAATGGAAGATATTCATCCGCATGATTTAGGCACAGTGTTAGATCATGAAGGCATAGCGGTGCGTGCAGGCCATCATTGTGCCATGCCATTAATGCAGCGTTTCAACGTGCCCGCTACTGTGCGCGCTTCATTTGGTCTTTACAGTCAAGAACAAGACGTGGATGCATTAATTGCAGCGATTCAATTGGCAAAGAGGTTATTTTCCTAATGTCATTACGCGAACTTTATCAAGAAATTATTATTGATCACGGCAAGCAGCCAAGAAATTTCGGTACATTGGAAAACGCTAATCATGTACAAGCAGGCCACAACCCACTTTGTGGTGATAAATTAATGCTTTATGTGTGCGAAGAGAATGGTTTAGTTAAGGATGTCTGTTTTGAAGGTAATGGTTGCGCCATTTCAGTTGCTTCCGCTTCGTTAATGACAGAGGTAATTAAAGGTAAGTCTACACAAGAAATTGAAACGTTTTTTACAGCGTTTCACGATTTATTGACTACAGGCCAAGAACCTAGCATGGATTTAGGAAAATTAATGGCATTAAGCGGCGTTGCTGCTTTCCCCATTCGTGTTAAATGCGCTACTTTAGCTTGGCATACGCTAAAAGCTGCATTAGCAAATGATAATAAAACGGTTAGTACGGAATAAGGAGTTATTATGCAACCTCATATTATTTTTACCGACGCTGCCTGCGATTACATTAAAAAGATGATAGCGAAACAACAAGCTACTGCTTTTCGTCTATCAATTAAAAAAACAGGCTGTTCAGGTTATTCTTATTCGCCTGAAATTATTAATGAAATCATTGCAACCGATGTAAAATTAGAAATAGGTAGTTTAACAATTTATGTTAACCCAAGTTGGCTGCACCTTTTACAAGATATAACAGTTGATTACATAGAAGAAGAAAAAGCAGGCTTAAAGCAAAAGCGTTTAGTTTTTATTAATCCAAATGAAGCAAGCCGCTGCGGTTGCGGTGAAAGTTTTCATATAACTAAATGAGGCGATCGTGGTTGGAAAAACAGCGATAGATGTAAAACGCGAAGTCGAAGCGACATTAATCCCTTCTGGTTCAAAAGTCACTTTGCAACCAGGTTCGCAGGTTTTTGTTACACAAGCCTTAGGTGATTCTTACACAGTTTATATCAATGGTAATTTGGTGAGAGTAGCTGGAAAAGACGGTGATGCACTCGGTTTAGTCGTGCTTGAAACACCCGATATTAATTTAATGTCGGGCAGCATAGAAGAAAAAACCTGGGCCCAATTAAAAACTTGTTTTGATCCAGAAATTCCCGTCAATATTGTTGATTTAGGCTTGGTCTACGATTGCCAAATTATTCCTTTAGGTAAAGATACCTCCATTCAAATTAAAATGACGCTAACAGCAGTTGGTTGTGGTATGGGGCCAGTGTTAGTTGCAGAAGTAGAAGAAAAAATTCGCCGTATTCAGGGTGTGACGAATGTAAAAGTAGAGTTAGTTTTTGATCCACCTTGGGATAGAAACAAAATGAGTGATGAAGCTAAATTGCAATTAGGTTTAATGTAGAGAGGAAGAAAAATGAGTATTCAAGAAAAAATTCAACAACATATTAATGATAACAACATAGTATTATTCATGAAGGGCAATGCAGAACTTCCTATGTGTGGTTTTTCAGCGCGTGCCGTCAATATTTTAAAATCCTGTGGCGCCAAGTTTGCAACCATAGATGTATTACAAGATGAAGAAATTCGCCAGGGCATCAAAGTTTTTTCTAATTGGCCGACAATTCCGCAATTATATATCAAGGGTGAATTTGTAGGCGGTAGCGATATTATGGCTGACATGTTTGAAAGCGGTGAACTTCAAGCGTTAATTAAGTAATCAAAATGAAATGTGTTGGTAATTTGTTTGTAATGTGAGTTTACTCAACAAATTACCAACAAGTATAATAATTCTATCAGAAAACTCTGCTCAACTAATGCTCAGACAACCTTAAGACTACCTTAAGAATTATTTTGTAGTATCAAAGAAAGCTAGTAAAAAAATCGGCACAGGAATTCGTAAGGTCTAGCCGCAAGCATACAAAACCGAGGAGAGCTAAGGATGGCAAAGACAGGAATTTCATTTGATAGATACGATTCTCAGGGAATACCACAAGATAAAAAAGAGATTAGTATTTCTAGCCAAAATCCCTTTTTTAAAACTAATCCCCTCAAAGCATTATTAAGCGCAGATTCAGGATCACTCGCTGCTTACAATAAAAAGCATATTGAATTAGTAAATGAAATCAATCAAGCTGCCGATCAAAATGTTAAAGAATTACTTAAACAATTATTGAATCAGCAAATCACAACCACACAAATAGGGCCTCTACTTTTTCCAAATGCGCAAAGCCAGCAAGACTTTGATAATGAAGCTAGAGCACTGTATGAAACAGTTTTTCGTGCTGCCATATTAGCAAGAAAGGATGCAGAAGCAAGAACATGGCTTGCCACAATCGGTGAATATGCACAGAGCAAAATTATTGAATTACCATGGCAT
>BMAH01000030.1 GCA_014132615.1 Gammaproteobacteria bacterium | reverse complement strand
TCATGAATTGCACTCGGTATAACATTATTTAAATCATACTGCCGTAAATAATTAAGCAATGAGCTTTTCTTATTTGCTAATAGAAATTCTTCAAATGATAAGGGCTCTACATGCATGTAAGTAATACGCCCAACAGGCATGCTAAACGAATGCTCGCTTAGCACAAATTCCAATAAAGAGCCTGCGGCAACTACCGGCAGCTCAGGCATATCTTCAGCAAACCAACGAAGCTTGCTTAATATTTGGGGGGCCACCTGAACTTCGTCTAAAAATAGCAAAGCTTGTTGAGGATTAATTTCAGTATTAGTGATAGTGCTTAAATTTAATAATATTTGTTTTACATCATTAGATTCAAAAAGAGTAAAGTCTGCGGGTCTTTTTTCAAAATTAAGCTCGATGAGCTTCCTTCCGGTCGTTTCAGCCAGATGTCTTACCAACCAGGTTTTACCCACCTGCCTTGCCCCCCTTATAACCAAAGGTTTGCGGCTTGGTTTTTTAATCCAATCATGCAGATACGGGAAAACTAACCTCTCCATACAACCTCCTAGCTAACCCGTTGATTATAAATACTTTCGAGAATTAAGTCAATAAAACAGGGGGTTGTTTTACTAAGTTGCTAAACAAAACAGGGGGTTGTTTTATTGAGCTAGTCAATAAAAACGGGGGTAGTTAAGCAGCCATTTATCAGATGGCTGCTTATGATTAGGCTAGAAGTAATAGTCAAATTGCGCTGTTACAACATTATCGCCTTTACCGGTTTGCGGTGTTACGGTATTACCACCTGCACTGGTTGCGACATCGCTTGCAGCGTATTGTTTATCACGTCTAAATTCTAAACTCTGCAATGTATTTCTCCACCAGGAAGTACTAAGTACTAATGAGGTACGTGTTAAAGGTAGATTGAGTGACATCGCTTGATTTGATTTTTGATAACCAACTGCAACAGAAGTAGGTTTATCAAATAAAGAAAACGAGTAAGCGCCTTCAATATCAAACGCAGAAGGTTTAGCACCGTGATTATTGAAAGACATGTCTGCCATGTTAAAGCGAGTAGAAGCACCCACGTATTCAAAAATCAAATTCGTGTGTTCACCAAAACTAAAATTACCACGCACGTTATATCCAGGTACCCTATGCACGATTTGCTCATAGTTTTGGAAATTATTACCAAATTGCATACCAACTGAGTCAGCAATGTTTCCAATGACACTCGCACCAATATTGGCAGAGATAGGTGCACGTTCGAATCGGCTAAATTTATACCCTAAGTTTAAACCGCCGTTTGCAATTTTACTGACTGTACTTGCATGGCTATCACCTCGGAAGATAAAAGCTGAGCCATAAAATACATTATCACCTTGCTGCTGGAAACCAGCTTCAATAGCGCGAGCTTTGGTTCTAGTTAAACTTTGTGTCAACGGTGAGCTTACCATTGCAGAAGAGTATGCACCGAATGGTACGTAAAATTGACCTGCGGTACCGTAGATAGGTGATTTAGATAAATTACCAATAGTAAAAAAGGCTTTATTGACAAAAACGCGTGAGTTAGCAACGCGGTATTCACTGGGTGAGGCATACACTGTGCCTGCAGGGATAGCATTATCGTAAGTTAATTCAATAAAACCCAGTAACCAATCGCTGGGCCCTAAGAAAGTAAAATCTATAGAGACATTAGTTAAATCAATATCCGTACTAGGGTTACCGCCATTTTCAGGCGCACTGTTATTAATATAAAGGGCTTGCGCTTCAACTAAACCGCTTAACAGCAAATGAGAATGATAAGGTTCTTCAAAATTCTCACCGTGCAATGCATTTAATTGCTCCATAATATTTTTACGTATGGCAAGTAATTGCAAATCCGTGTTTACGCTAGGGCTATTAATAATTAAATTGGTTCCTGCGTATTGAATAGGCACACCCACATAAGGGCCGGTGGAAACAAAGGCTTGTCCTGGTACATCTAAATCGAAAGGTAAATAATTGACTTCTTCATTTGCCATTATCCTTTCTTCTTGGGCAGTCGGCACAGCTCGAGTAGGTTGTGGCTTAACTGGACTTTGTGAAGTAGGTGTAACAAATTCTTGGTTAGGCACAGGTGGGTAAGTTCTTCCTGTACTTACATTTCTACCATTTGCTTGCTTAATCTGACTTTTTAACGCTTGCACTTCACGTTGCAATTTAGCAATTTCAGCTTGTATCGAATTTGTTTGAGAAGCTGATTGACTAGAGGCGCTGTTAGCAGCAATTGCAGGCAAGGCAACTAACCCCGATACAGTTAAAAAGATAGCGAGGGGTGAGAAGCGATTTTTCATTTAAACTCCTTATAATTATAATTTCCACGCCATAAGGCGCGCTGCAGATTATGCAGTGTTTGCGACTAAGAAAAGCGGGAAAATGATTGGGAGTGCGAAACTTAGCAAAAAATCGTTATAAACTCAAGAGGGTATTTAAATTTTCCCTCTTATTGCTATTCAGCTTACATCTCCAGTACACTTTCCTATCTTGCGCAAATAATTGACCTATCTCTCATGAAGAAAATTTGGCTCACCTTAGGTGACTATGTAATAGCGTTACTGCTTGGTGCAGGGCTTACCTTTGCTTTTGCTCCTTATGAAATCTTCCCTTTAGCTATTATCGCCCCCGCAGGCTTATTAGCTTTATGGCTAAACAAAACCCCTAAACAAGCCTTTTGGCTAGGTTTTTCATTTGGTGTAGGTTTATTTGGAGTAGGTGTCTACTGGGTCTTTATCAGTATTCACACCATAGGCGATGTCCCCACCCCCTTAGCTGTATTAATTACGAGCGGTATGATTGCTATTCTCTCCCTGTATCCCGCTTTAAACGGGTATTTTCTGCAGCGATTTTTTCCTATTAATAATACGGCTAAGTTTGTTTGCGCCTATCCTGTCATATGGGTGTTCTTAGAATGGATACGCAGTTTTGCCTTTACAGGCTTTCCTTGGTTACTCCTAGGTTATAGCCAAACTAATTCACCGCTTAAAGGTTACGCACCTATCTTCAGTGTATACGGCATAAGCCTAGCACTCATCGTAACCAGTGGTTTATTAGTCAATGTATTTTTAAGTTACAAGCAAAAAAACTATCGCACCATTTATTTCAGCCTGCTGACACTGGTTGCTATTTGGACAGTTGGTTCTTTACTAAGCTTGATTCCTTGGACACGCACTCAAGGTAAACCTATCCCAGTAAGCTTAGTCCAAGGCAATATTTCCCAAACATTAAAGTGGGACCCTGAGCACTTACAACTTTCTTTCGATACTTATGAAAATTTAACTGAACCGCTATGGTCTAAAAGTAAACTTATCATTTGGCCTGAAGCTGCCATTCCTCTACCTTTACCTGATGCAGAAACATTCGTTAATAAAATGGATGCAAAAGCAAAAGAGAATAACGCCTACCTCATTATGGGTATACCCATACCCGCTAGCAATAACACTTATTACAACTCTATTGTTGTATTAGGTAAAAATGACGCACATTATAATGACATGGTTTATAACAAAAGACAGTTAGTGCCTTTTGGTGAATACACGCCCCTCTCTCATCTTTTTGCCAATCTTTTACAATTCATGGACATTCCCATGTCCAATATGGTCTCAGGAAAAATTAATCAAACCACACTCAAATTTGATGACTTACAAGTTCTTGCTTCCATTTGCTATGAAATTGCTTATCCAGAATTAATTAACACTCGCAATAAAGAAATTAGCTTTATTTTAACAGTGACTAACGATGCGTGGTTTGGAAAATCCAATGCAGAAGCGCAACATTTACAAATGGCGCAAATGCGCGCACTAGAATTACATAGACCCGCTGTATTCGTCAGCAACGATGGCATTACAGCTTTCATTGATGAAAAAGGCCGTGTACAAACTGCCTTACCTCAGTTTGAATCGGGCGTATTAACTGCTTCTCTGCAACCTATGTATGGCATCACCCCATGGATGAAAAATGGTATGGAGCCACTATTTTTTATTTTAATTTGCTTACTAGTCACAGCCATTTTGTCTGTGCGTAAAGCCAAGCGTTCATCCCATTGATAAGAATTGAGTGAGTACAATATGCAAGAACAATATAATTTCCAGGTAATTGAAGCGAATGCACAACAATACTGGGAAGAAAAAAATAGTTTTCAAGCCGTCGAAGATTTAAATAAAGAAAAATTTTACTGCCTCACTATGTTTCCTTATCCTAGCGGCTATTTGCATATGGGACATGTGCGCGTTTACACCTTAGGCGATGTCATTGCTCGTTATCAAACCATGCTAGGTAAAAATGTCATGCAACCTATGGGTTGGGATGCATTTGGTTTACCCGCAGAAAATGCAGCGATTAAAAATAATATTGCGCCAGCAAAATGGACTAAGCAAAACATTAAACACATGCGTGAACAAATGAAACGCCTAGGTTTAGGCTACGATTGGACACGCGAAGTCACCACCTGTGATCCACATTATTACCGCTGGGAACAATGGTTTTTCTTACAACTTTATAAAAAAGGCTTAGTTTACAAGAAAAATGCAGAAGTTAATTGGGATCCTGTTGATCAAACCGTTTTAGCTAATGAACAAGTGGTAAACGGTAGAGGCTGGCGCTCTGATGCATTAGTAGAACGCAAAGAAATCCCTCAGTGGTTTATGAAAATTACGGCTTATGCGGAAGAGTTACTGAATGATTTAGATAAATTAGAAAATTGGCCGCAACAAGTAAAAACCATGCAACGTAATTGGATAGGCAAATCAGAAGGTTTGCAAATTCAATTTGAAGTACCAGATCATGAATCACTCACTGTTTACACAACACGCCCTGATACGTTATTTGGTGTTACTTATTTAGCGATTGCGCCACAACATCCTTTAGCAAAAGCCTTAGCTGAAAAAAATAAAGAATTAGCGCAATTTATAGAAGAAGTGCGCAATGTCAAAATGGCAGAAGCAGACATTGCTACTATGGAAAAACGTGGTATGCCTTTAGGCATTTACGCAAAACACCCATTAACGGGTGTAGAAATTCCTGTTTGGGTAGCCAATTTTGTATTAATGGAATATGGATCCGGCGCTGTCATGGCAGTCCCTGCTCACGATCAACGTGATTTTGAATTTGCTGCTAAATACCAGTTACCTGCAAAACAAGTCATTATGCCTAGCAATGGGGGTGAAGTTGATTTAACGCAGCGCGCTTATCTTGATTACGGCACCTTAATTAATTCTGCTGAATTTAATGGCTTAAACTTTCAACAAGCCTTTGATGCAATTGCTAAACAATTAGAATCACGCGGAATTGGTAAACGCACAGTCAATTACCGTTTACGTGACTGGGGTGTTTCAAGACAGCGTTATTGGGGCGCACCTATTCCTATCATTAACTGCCCAAGCTGCGGCACACAACCCGTGCCTGAAAAAGATTTACCTGTGGTTTTACCCGAAGATGTACAATTTAACGGTGTTACTTCACCGCTTAAAACCATGCCGTCTTTCTATCAAACCACTTGTCCAAAATGTCATGGTCCCGCTGAAAGAGAAACAGATACCTTTGATACCTTTATGGAATCCTCTTGGTATTACGCCCGTTTTGCTTGCAAAAAACAAAATAAAGCGATGCTAGATGGCCGCGTCAATTACTGGGTACCGGTAGATCAATATGTAGGCGGTATTGAACATGCCGTACTTCATTTACTTTACGCTCGTTTCTTTCACAAATTAATGCGCGATGAAGGCCTATTAAATAGCGACGAACCTTTCACTCGCTTACTCTCTCAAGGCATGGTGCTAAATAAAGGCGCCAAAATGTCAAAATCCAAGGGTAATACGGTCGATCCGCAAATGTTAGTTGATAAATACGGCGCAGATACCGCCCGTTTATTTATCACGTTTGCAGCGCCTGCTGAGCAAAGTTTAGAATGGTCAGACAGCGGCGTAGAAGGCGCACATCGTTTCTTAAAACGTTTATGGGCTTATGCATACGAGCATAATGAAACCATACGCAAACAAAATCGCATGACTGAATCTAATTTATTAGGCTCAACAAATTGGGAAAATGCAGACCCTCAGCAAATTGATATTTTCCGTCAAATTTATGAAATCTTAGATCAAGCCAAATTTGACTACGAGCGTCAGCAATTTAACACCGTTGTTTCAAGCGCGATGAAAATCCTCAATTTACTAAGTAAATTAGATGGCCATCAACCTGATAAAATTGATATACGCGACATTGTCATTCATAAAGGTTTCAATATTTTATTATGCTTACTTGCGCCTATCACGCCTCATATTACCCATCAATTATGGTTAGATTTAGACTATGAAGGTATTATTTTAGATGCGCCATGGCCGCGTTCCAGCCCCATTATTTTTAAAGTCGACACCATTGAATTAGTCGTACAAGTTAATGGTAAATTGCGCTCACACGTACGCGTACCTAGTGCGGCAGAACGTGAAGTAATTGAGGAAAAAGTAAAGCAAGATGCTAAAGTCCAAAATGCCATTAAAGATAAATCCATTAAGAAAATAATTATTGTACCCGGCAAATTAGTAAACATTGTGACAGGTGAATAATGATGCCTATCTTACGTACTTTTTTAGTGGTCTTTTTAATAGGCTTATTAACTGCTTGTGGTTTTCGCCCTCAAGGTAAATTAAAGTTAGCCCCTGCGCTTTCTACTATTTACTTAGAATCAGCAGATCCCTACGGCTATTTAGAGCGCATGTTGCGGCAATATTTAAAAATGTCTCATGCGCATTTAGTTGCAAAACCTGAATTAGCAACTGCCGTATTAAAAATAATAAGTGATGAAGCAACGCAAGAATTTTTAAGCGTAAGCTCTACTAATCAAACCAGGCAATATAATTTGCGCGTACGTGTTATCTTCCAATTAACCGATCCGCAAGGCAGAGCGATTACGGTACCGCAAACAATAGAAGAAACACGTTCTATCACCATTCAATCTAATCAAATCTTAGGTAATAGTAATCAAACGACACTCTTTTATCAGCAAATGCGCCGCAGCATTGCTTACGCTATTATGAATAGAATTGCTAGCAAAGAAGTAACTCAAGCTATTCTAACTTATTCACCTCCTAAACTAGCCAACCCTACATGAAGCTGCCTTATTTTCAATTAGAAGCACAATTAGCAAAAGGACTTGCACCTGTTTACATCATAAGCGGTGATGAATTGTTGTTAAAACAAGATGCAATTGAATTAATTAGGCAGACTGCTTTGCAAGCAGGTTTTACTGAGCGACTGCGTCTAACAGCAGAAGTTGCAGAAGAGTTACAAAATCAACTGTATGCAAATTCTTTACTCGCTGAAAAGCGTTTAATTGAATTAGATTTACGTGATCATTTACCTGCAAAAGCAGCAGCAACCGTTTTGCAACAATACACAGGCAGTGATGTCACTGTATTAGTTATAGATATAGGTAAAATAGACGATAAGATCGCTCGCAGTGCATGGTATAAAACGTTAGAAAAAATAGGCATAGTCATTACCGTTTGGCCCATTTCACGTGATCAATTGCCGCAATGGATTATGCAACGCGCGAAAAAATATAAGTTACAAATAGATAAAGCTGCTCTTAATTTATTAGCAGATTATTTTGAAGGAAATTTAATTGCTGCATCACAAGCCATAGAAAAATTATATTTGTTGCAACCTCAAGGCATGATTAGCGCTCAACTTATTCAAACCCTACTCACTGATGAAAGTCATTTTACTGTTTTTGATTTTATCGATAGCTTGGTAGGCGGTGATTTAGCACGGGCTTTGCATATTTTAAAACACTTACGCGATGAAGGAATTGAACCGACCATCGTACTTTGGGCAATCACCCGTGAGCTACGCTTATTAGCCGATTATGCCGCCCAAATAAAAAATGGTATTAGTTACGATGCCTTATTTCAAAAACAACGGATTTTCGCTCGCAAACAACCTATCTATAAGCGGTTTTTGACTCAATTCACTACCCAAGACTGTACAAATCATTTATTATACGCCAATTATATAGATAAAATAATCAAAGGCGCCGTTAAAGATCAAATTTGGAACAATTTAGAATTGTTTTGCCTGCGAATGGTATAATTTAGTTATGCATCAAACTCATAAAGCCCTAGGCATCTTAGGCGGCACATTTGACCCTGTCCATTTTGGGCATTTGCGCATGGCTTTAGAATTATATGAAGCATTGGATTTAGCAAAAGTCCACATTATGCCTTGCTTTCAACCTGTGCATCGCAAACAACCAGTTGCGACTCCGGAGCAACGTTTAGCCATGGTTCAATCCGCTGTTTTAGATGAACCCTCGCTTTTTGCTGATGACAGAGAAATTAAGCGCAAAGGCCCAACTTACACCATTGATACTTTATTAGACATGCGTTCGGAAATGCCAGACACTCCCCTCTGTTTATTAGTAGGCATAGATGCTTTCCTAGGCTTTCCTAGCTGGCATAGATGGAAAGATATTTTAAATTATGCTCATTTAATCGTAGCGCATAGACCCAATTATCAATTACCCGCAACAGGCATAGTTGCAGATTTAATGAAGGCACGCTTACAAAATGAAATTGCCTTTATTCATGAAAATTTAGCGGGCGGTATTTTATTTAGGCCTATTACTTCTCTGGAAATTTCTGCTACTGATATTAGAAAACAGATTGCAATGGGAAGAAATCCAAGGTATTTATTGCCCGATAGCGTTTACCATTACATTAAACAACACGGCACTTATAGCATTAGTCGGATATAATTATGACCCCTGAAAACATACGCGATCTCGCAATTGCTGCTCTAGAAGATTTGAAAGGTGTGGATATAGTCACTATGGATGTTAAATCATTAACTAGCATCACAGACTATATGATTATTTGCACAGGCCGCTCTACCCGCCAGGTAAGAGCCCTCGCTGAGAATGTTTTTGTTAAAGCAAAAGAAATGAAAGTCAGCGTCGTTCGCATGGAAGGTGAAAGTGAAAGCGAATGGATATTAGTCGACTTAGGCGATGTGGTTGTGCACGTCATGCTTGCAACAGCACGTTCTTTCTATAGCTTAGAAGATTTGTGGGAACCCGTTAAAGAATTACGTGAACATAAAGGCTCTGCCTAAAGTATGCGTTTACGCTTGCTGACTATTACCCATAAAGCCCCTTCTTGGATACAGCAAGGCTATGAAGAATACGCAAAGCGCTTACCGGCTTCTTGTGCATTAGATTTAATAGAAATTCCAGCTGAAAAGCGCGGCACTAACGCTGACATTAAACGCCTGACAGAAAAGGAAGGTGAAAAAATGTTGGCGCATATTAAACCAGGCGACTTAATCATTGCATTAGATGTAAAAGGAAAAAGCTGGTCTACTGAACAACTATCGCAGCAATTAGCAACTTGGCAAGAAAAAGGAAGAGACGTTGACTTACTAGTAGGAGGACCCGAAGGCTTAGCACCCGCTTGCTTACAAAAAGCAGAACAAAGCTGGTCTCTTTCTCCTCTTACTTTTCCTCATATTTTAGTAAAACTCATTGTCGCTGAGCAAATCTACAGGGCTTGGACTATATTACAAAACCATCCTTATCATAGGTAATATTATAAGAAAATGCAGTTTTGATATTTATCAAGTTGATGTAAGCTTGCGCATCAATATTGATCACCCAGGAAAAACAATGCATATCAAGGAAAAATCTGTAAAAGCTTACAAATCAACCATTATAAAACTGCAATGCAACCAAAAAATATTCGATGCAGCTAATTTATTAATTACTTTGTTACAACATTATCAAAAAAAGAAGGAAGATAGTAACTTAAATAAACCTTTTGTTGCATTTATTTTAAATCGATACCAAAAGCTTAAAAATGGAAAACAACAAGACAATAACAATGCTATTCCCAACCAATTACATCCTTTTATTCTCAACATAATTACATTATTGAGAAAAAATTTTTATGAAATAAAAGGTCATGAATTAGCGTCATTATTTAGTGCCTTCTTTTCTTTTTATAAAATCTATCAAATTCTTCTACCTGATATCATTCGATCTAAATGGCAACTAGAAGATGTTTACGACGCGTATCTCTATCAAGAAATTGGGCATCACCCTAATGGTACTAATGAAATAGAAAAAATAAATGATGTAACTTTGCTAAATAAACTTTCTTATGTTAGTCATTGTCAATTGTTAAGGAATTTACCTAAAAAAATTGATGAATGGGTAGTAGATGCAATTAATTCAACTCATGAAACTAAAGGTAAAGCCCCTGAATTAATCGACCAGGAGAAAAGATCTATAATTAGGAGTAAAAGTATTTTATTTGGTATTGTAAAAATTGAACTTTCAACAGACAACACAAGTGACCCATTGGATTTTTTAAATAAACCTACTATTTATTCGATTTTAATTAATTTAGCTCCTTTAATATCAAATAAAATCTATCCTCAATTGAGGACTTTCTTTTTAAAGCAACTTGCTAAAAACAAATTTGAAGCAGCAGATTGTCTAGCTCATTTTGAGGGTGTTTTATCTCAAGAAGATAAGCTAGAGATAATGCTATCTATGCAAAAATTAATAAAATCTAATGGCAATGCGCGTATAAATAAAAAAGCTTGTAAGTTTGCATTATCCTATCTTCATTGGCTAAATAATAAACAACAATATAATATGTTTAATTCTATTCAAGCCAAACTGACACCTGACCTTTTCATTTATCTAATCAAATTGCGCCAGGTTATTCACAGTAGATGGATGTCTTTCCTGGAAAACCAAATTAGGGAATTTATTACACACATAAAAAATACACCCGTTAATAACTTTCACACCCAATATGGCAAATTAGATAGTATTTGGAATTTGCTTACTAAAGATGAACAAGATGAATTAATCGATGCTTTCACTGGTTATATTGACATGTTTCAATACTATTTAATTAATTTATATCCTCTTCTTGATATTGAGCAACAAAACAAATGCAGTAATACTCTCAAAAATTTGCCTAAAGAAACAGGGGTAGAGCTAAGGGAAGTGATTGATCATTACGACAATCTCTACCAAACGCTTAATGGAGCTGAAACAAAAGAATTTGAAAAAGGGTTATTAGGATTAGCTAGCGAATTATTAAACACGAAAAAACCTTCAAGTAAAAAATCCTCTAGGAGTATTAAATTATTAAAAGGTTTATTTGAAAAATGTCCATGTTCAATAAAATGTAAAGTCATGGACTTTATCTTTAATGAAATTATAAAAGCAGAAGGAAGAGTCAACATAAATAATATTGAATTATTTATTAATGAATTTACCTATGAACAAAATGTTGGACTGCTCACGCACATCATGTCTTTTTACGCTCAAAATCCTAAACACCTACATGCCTTCGCATCAATATTGAATCAAATGAATGAAGATTGCGTCTACCATCTTATACCTCAACTTGATGGACCTGGCATTAAGCATTTTTGCTATAAATCATTATTTTTTAGAGCGCCAATACCAGCAGAAGCTGCAGCGATTGTTCAACAATTTCATCACGCCCATCACCGATGGCATAAATCTTCTAATTAGGAGCCATAATACCAACTACGGCTAAAAGCACAGTAATTTGTCGTTTCTGCTCATGATAAGATTTTTTAATTTCATTTAATTGAGCCTGTGCTTTTTGTAATTCAGTAGAAGGGAGTGATTGAGATTTAAGCGAAGCCATATTTTTTTCTGCCAATTCTAAGGTTTGCTTAGTATTAGCAAATTTTATTTGTTCACGTAAAATTCTTGCGCCAAATTCTTGAGGATCTTCTTCCATTTCATTGATAAGGGAAGTGAGGTTAGCTGCGGCATAGAGTACTAAATCACAATAATGCGCTTTATCCTGAGATAACCGTTCCCCAGGTTGGCATTTTTTAATTTCTTCTTGTACGTAATGAGGATGTTGCATAAGGTAGGTCAACGATTTTTTATTTTTGCAACCGCTTACCATCAAGGCTAATACTATCAAAGACACTACTTTTATTGAGGGTTTCATGCATTATCGCCTTAAGAGAAAATAGGGAACACCATTTTCAGTCAGGTAAGTGATTAACGGTAACAAGAGTAAAACACAGCCGGCAACGACTAAAAATACCACTGTGCTCATAGGAACCATAAGCGGGCTGCGTTTATGTTCAAAATATTTAATGACACTCGCGAAAAGAAATGCGCCGCCTATCACTATGCAGCCGGTTTGTACAAAATCAGAAAAGAAAGTAACAGGCTCCATGAGGTTTAATGCTACACCACCTAAACCGCCACCATTATTTTGTGCCCACGTTACAGCTGGAAGAAAGCACAAAAGAATTATTCTTGCTAGTATATTGACCATGCTCTTCATCTTAAATTAGTAAATTAATACGCCCCTTGGCTAAATTCCTATTTTAATATAGATTGAATAGTATGTTTAGCAACTTATATGACATAGTCAGTGAGTCGCCCACCTATCAAGAAATCGATAAGACTTTATCTTTTCCTGACTATATCGCTCACTGCCGTCATCATATTGAAAAGCGTCGTCAAGATCTTAGCATTCCTGCTGATGCAAAGCGAATTATCGATGCCAATAGCCCTTTTGAGCTAAGATCTACGCAATCTAAGGCTAAATACGGAGTTTTATTTATCCACGGCTTATTTGACTCCCCCTTTACTTTTCGCGAAATAGCTAATTTATTGCAAGCACAAGGCATTTTATGCCGCAGCATATTACTACCAGGACATGGCACTAAACCAGGTGATTTACTTAATGTTACCTATCACGATTGGTTAAAAGCGGCTAAATACGGCATAGAAAGCTTTGAAAAAGAAGTTGATCAATTATTTTTAGCGGGTTATTCAACTGGCGCTGCCCTTAGTTTATATCACGCTCTCCATTACGAACAAATTAGCGGTCTCGTTTTATTAGCACCCGCTATTCAAATCAAAACCCCAGTACGCGCATTACTAACTTGCCATCAAATTGCACGTTGGATATGCATTAAAAACCCATGGGTATGTCAAGTTGATGAAATTGATTATACAAAATACCGCTCTATTGCCTTAAATCCTGTTGTTCAGCTAAATTCTTTAGCAGCCGTTATTCAAGACAAGTATAAGGAAGCAACCTTACCTGCACCGCTTTTAATGATACTAAGTGCAGAAGATGAAACTATTTCTAGCCAAGCTGCAATGGCCTTTTTTTCTCAGTTAAAACATGAGCGCAATCGCATGTTGCTTTATTCAAGCGTGGAAAGAAAGTATAAAGATAAACGTATTATTTCACGTCTCAGCCATTACCCTGATAAACGCATAGAGCATTTATCACATGTTGGTATGCCTTATTCAGCTTTCAATGAACATTATGGTGAAAACGGTGATTACCTGTATGCATCGCATGCTAATGAAGCTGATATCACCTTTGGTGCGTATAATCGTATAGATGAAAATACACATGATTGGTTACTGAAAGTCGGCATGACAAAAAAGCAAAGGCGCCCTTTAACTTATAATCCCGACTTTCATTATATGGCTGATACTATCAAAGAATTTATTCTGACTTCCTAAACCAATACCAAATTAGCATAAAAGCGCCTACACAAATGGCGCTATCTGCCACATTGAAAATAGCAAAATACCAACCGCCTAAATGAAAACTTAAAAAATCAATGACGTAACCATAAAGCGCTCTATCCCACGCATTGCCTAACGCACCGCTTAATATTAAGCATAAAGCGATGTTTAACCACCACTCTTTAATAGACGTTCTAGAAAGCCAAATGAGTACAGCAATGCTTATAATGACAGCTAAACCACCTAGTAATAGATTTTGCCATCCCGACATTGAATGTAAAAAACTAAAGGCAGCGCCTGTGTTATAAGCTAACGTTAAATCAAAAACAGGCAGTATTTCTAAAGGTTCGTGCAAGCTTAAGTGGGAAACGACCCATCCCTTGCTATACCTATCTAATGCAATAAATAAAACTGCCAGCCAAAGCCACGCTAAACCTGATTTCAATCTCATGCAAATTTCCTTATTTCACCTGAGCCCGCTACATTTAAAACGCAACGACCGCACAATCCTGGATAGGAAGCGTTGCTATTTACATCTGCACATCGATGCCAGCAACGTTCACATTTTGCATGGGTAGTTGCTTCAATCTTTAATGCTAAACCAGGTACGTCTGTCACTATTCTATCGACAGGTCCTGCATGTTCTGCGATAACTTTTGCAAACGATGTAATTAACACAAAACGTAATTCATCGCCTAATTCATCTAATAAATCTTTGAGTTGTGCACCGCAATATAAATACACTTCTGCTTCTAATGCAGAGCCAATTTTGCCTGCATTACGTTGGTTTTCAATTTCTTTATTGACTGCATCACGCACTGCTCTTACTGTATCCCAGAATGCAATATTTATTGGTTCTTCGCTAGAGAGAATAGGCAATGCTTGATACCATTCTGCCATCAGCACAGATTCTTCACGTTCGCCAGGTAAATACTCCCATATTTCTTCTGCAGTAAAACTCATGATAGGTGCCATCCATCGCACTAAAGCATGCGCAATATGATAAAGCGCCGTTTGTGCTGAACGTCTTGCAACGGCCTTTGTTTGCATAGTGTATTGTCTATCTTTGATGATATCCAAATAGAAACCACCTAAGTCGGTAACACAAAAATGATGTAGCTTTTGCACAATTAAATGGAATTGATAACTCTCGTAAGCTTCTTTTATTTCTTCTTGAATGACGCGCGCTTTTTCCATGATCCAACGATCTAACATCACCATGTCATCGGGATCAACTTTATCTTTGCTAGGATCAAATCCATGTAAATTTGCTAGCAAAAAGCGAGCGGTATTACGAATACGTCTATATGTTTCAGAAGTGCGAGTTAAAATTTCTTTAGAAGCTGCAATTTCATTTCTATAATCAATGGAAGCGACCCATAAACGAAGAATATCTGCGCCTAAGGATTGTATTACCTCTTCCGGCGCAATGATGTTGCCTATCGATTTAGACATTTTACGCCCTTGCCCATCAACGACAAACCCATGGGTAAGTACACTGCGATAAGGTTCTTGATCATTGATAGCAACGGAAGTAAGCATTTGCGATTGAAACCAACCTCTATGCTGATCAGAACCTTCTAACACCATATTGGCAGGAAATTGCAATTCAGGCCTTACTTTCAATACACATTCAGGTGCAACACCTGAATCAAACCAGACATCTAAAACATCGACTATTTTTTGATATTGATTTGCTTCTTCACCTAACAATTCATGCGCATCTAAACTAAACCATGCCTCAATCCCTTCTTTCTCAACACGCAAGGCAACTGCTTCAATTAACTCTTCTGTGCGTGTATGCAATTTACCAGTTAATTTATGAATAAATAAAGTCAGCGGCACACCCCAAGTTCGCTGCCGTGAAATACACCAATCAGGGCGATTAGCTATCATACTTTGTATGCGCGCCTCACCCCATTCAGGTATCCAATCAACTTGTGAAATAGCACGTAAAGCAGATTCACGTAAATGATGTTTACTTAAGCTGATAAACCATTGCGGTGTGGCTCTAAAAATGATTGGTGTTTTATGCCGCCAACAATGAGGATAGCTATGACGCAGTGTCGTATTTGCTAATAACACTTGTTTGGCTTCAAGTATCTCTATAATTTTTTCATTGGCTTTTGTAACATGCATACCTGCTAAAAGGGGTGTATCAGGCACGTAACAACCATCATCACCGACTGGGTTATCTAACGCTAATTGATACTGTTTACCTACTCGATAATCATCTTCACCATGTGCTGGCGCAATATGCACTGCACCTGTACCTGATTCCACTACAACGTGATCGCTTAATACAACAGGAACTTCTTTAGCATAAAAAGGATGAACTAATTTAACACCGAGAAAGGCTTGCCCTAATTCTTTGCCTAAAATACGGAAAGTATTAACTTGATAACGTCCCATTACTGCTAACATTAAATCTTCAGCAATGAGTACTTGTTCTTTGTCATCACACTCGATTAAAACATAATTTAATAAGGGATTTAATGCTACCGCTTGATTGCCTGGCAAACTCCAAGGTGTTGTCGTCCAAATAGGTATAGAAATAGGACTTGTACCTGTTTCTACTTCTTTAAAACGGCTTAAAAAATCGGTGCTATTTTCTACTCTAAACCTAACATCAATAGACGGTGAGGTTTTTTCTGCATATTCAACCTCTGCTTCTGCCAGTGCAGAACTGCAATCCAAACACCAGTGAACAGGTTTATAACCTTTTTCTACATGATTATTTTTAATAATGTTACCGAGTGCACGAATGGTATTTGCTTCATAAGTAAAATCCATAGTGAGATAAGGATTAAACCAATCACCTATTACCCCTAAACGAATAAATTCATCACGCTGCACATCCACTTGCGAAGCAGCATATTCACGACAAGCTGCTCTAAAATCTTTTGCCGTAATTTTACGGCCAGGTTTGCCGTGTTTTTTTTCTACATTTAATTCAATAGGCAAACCGTGACAATCCCAACCCGGAACAAAAGGCGCGTCATAACCGCTTAAGGTTTTTGATTTAACCACCATGTCTTTCAAAATTTTATTAACCGCATGACCTAAGTGTAGGCGGCCGTTTGCATAAGGTGGTCCATCAAGCAGAATAAATTTTTTCTTACCCTTACCCAATTCACGTAATTTTTCATAGAGTGCGATTTCATTCCACTTTTGCAAAATGTGTGGTTCGCGTGTAGGCAAGTTAGCTTTCATAGGAAAATCAGTTTGGGGCAAATTTAATGTATTTTTATAATCTGTCATGGCACCCATCTCACATTGAGTCTTTAAAATAATGTTTGGCTGTGATTACATCGTTTGCGATTTGCTCTTTCAGCAAATCAAAATTTGCGTATCTTTTTTCGTCACGTAATTTTTTGCAAAATTCAATTTCTACGTAACGACCATAAATATCTTGATTAAAATTGAGTAAGTGTACCTCGAGTAGGGTTTTCGTACCATCTATGGTAGGACGTGTACCTACATTTGCTACACCAGGTAAAGGCTTAGGTGTAATTCCGTGCATATAAACAGTATAAACACCTTTAACGGGTGTCAAGCGTCTATGAAGGTAGATGTTGGCAGTAGGAAAGCCCCATTGCCGTCCGCGTTGATCACCTAATCGCACACGACCTAACATCGTATAGGGATGACCCAATAATCGTTTGATTAATTCATGATCGCCCTGAGCAAGTGCTTGTCTAACACGTGTACTGCTTACTCTTTCATTATCCACCATGACGGTGTCTGTTGGTTGAACAGTAAAGCCGTATTCCTTACCCATCTGCTCTAATAAAGCAAAATCACCTTGGCGTTGGTAGCCAAAACGGAAATCATCGCCAATCACGATATGTTTCGTTTTTAAGGCACCTACGATAATAGTTTGTACAAATTCCCGCGCTGTTAAATTAGCAAGTGCTTGATTAAAAGGTAATATTAACACATTTTCTATCCCGCAGGCTGAAAGGGCACAAAATTTTTCTCTCAACCTTGTGATGCGCGGAATAACTAAATTATCTCCAGCGAAAAATTCAAACGGATGCGGTTCAAACGTCATCAATACCGCAGGAGATTGACGTGCATGGGCTGCTTCAATTGTCTTAGTAATTAAATGTTGATGACCTACATGAACCCCGTCAAAATTGCCTATCGTAAGCACCCCGCCCTGCTGATGGGGGGTAAGATTATGTACAGAACGGATTAATCGAGTTGGCATAAAATCTCAAATAGGCAATATTAAAGATGGAAACTGTATGATAATCGAGCGCTTTTTGCTAGCATGTAGGCATGAAAAAGGGGAGAAATACCTATGACACGTGAAAAGATGCAAGCCATTATTGAAGCCGCCCTCATGATTGCGGGTGAACCATTAACTATTGGAGCATTACAAAACCTTTTCCCCGAACAAGAACAACCCTCGGCTGCTGACATTAAATCCCTGCTGGCTTCCTTGCAAGAAAGTTATACAGACAGAGGGATAGAATTAGCAGAAATCGCAAGCGGTTATCGTTTGCAAGCAAAGGCTGAACTTAGCCCCTGGCTATCTCGTTTATGGACAGAACGTGCACCCCGCTATTCTCGCGCTTTCCTAGAAACATTGGCTATCATTGCTTATAAGCAGCCAATTACTCGTGCTGAAATTGAAGAAATACGTGGTGTCACTGTTAACAGTAATATTGTTAAAACGTTACAAGAAAGAGAATGGATACGTGTAATGGGTTACCGCGAAGTACCAGGCAAACCTGCTATTTACGGTACTACCAAAACATTCTTAGATTATTTTAATTTAAAATCCCTCACTGATTTACCTTCACTAACTGAATTTGCAAATATTGAAGCACAAGAAGCTAAATTACAAGTTCAACTCGCCTTGGAAAATAGCGACATAGGTCCCAATGATAGCGACATGATTCCTGAAGAAAGCGCTGTTACAGAAGAAGAACCTACTAATAATGTTGTTACTTTGCATGGCGAAGAAGAAAATCAAGATGAAGAAACTGATGAACTTGCTACAGGTTAATTAAACAAAATGAGTGAAAAAATTCAAAAAGTCCTAGCGAATGCTGGCCTTGGCTCACGTCGTGAAATTGAAGGCTGGATAAAAGAAGGCCGCGTTACTATCAATGGACGTAAAGCAACAACCGGCGACCGCATGACTTATCATGATAAAGTTTGTGTTGATGAACGAGAAATTAAATTAGTAAAAAGTAAAAATCAGCAATCGCGAGTCTTAATTTACCATAAACCTGAAGGTGAAATTTGCACTCGCAATGATCCTGAAGGTAGGCCCACTATTTTTGAAAGTTTGCCTCTCATAAGAAATAGCCGATGGATATGTGTAGGGCGATTAGATTTTAATACTTCTGGCTTATTACTTATTACCAATGATGGCGAATTAGCTAATCAATTAATGCATCCGAGTTCAGAGATAGAGCGTGAATATGCAGTGAGAGTAAAAGGTGAAGTGACAGGTGAAACCTTAACTAGGCTGCAAAAAGGCGTAAAGCTAGAAGATGGCATGGCGCGCTTCAGTCACATTTCTGATGGTGGTGGAACAGGAAGCAATCATTGGTATCACGTGGTAGTAAAAGAAGGACGCAATCGATTAGTACGTCGTTTATGGGAAGCATTAGGTTTTACAGTGAGCCGATTAATTCGCGTAAGATTTGGCCCTGTTTATTTACCAAATAATTTACGTCGCGGCCGCTACATTGAATTGCGTGATGATGAAGTCGCTGAACTCGAACAATTCTTGAGTTTTATTAAACAAGAATCCGAAGCCAAAACTAACCCTTAGGTTTTGGCCTTTCTATCGATGAAGATTTAGTTGCACCTTTTCTGACCCTTACATCGCGACTTGAAGCTGTCTTAAAAAATCCTCGAGCTCTACTAATGCTAACTTCTGAGGTTGATTGAGTAAATCGTTGAGAATTAGATTTACTCAATGTTGATTTAGATTTGTCAGTGGCCTCGCTAATACCCACTTGTCTAGGATTGATTTTTCTTTGATATTTTTGTAAATCTGCTTGTAAATTTCTAAGTCCTGCAAGACGATCTTCTTCCATTAATTTCCTCATCCGCATTGACTGTTCATTCTCACTTTTTTCCAAAACTTCTTCTTCCCTTATAAATTTTACAAGTTTATTTTGATACCGTTCTACCTCTGTAATTTTCTGCTTAGAAAATTCTCCTGACCTTAAACTTGCAAGAAGTAGCTGCCCTTCGGCAAGCATCGGTTTAAACATCTTCTCATGTACTAATGCCGCTTCATCTTTTTGCCATAACTGTTTTAGCCAATATACTGCGCCTATAAATTTATTCATGGCTTTTACATCAGGATAACTTTTATATAAATCAGTCAATTTATGATCCAATGCGATTTTCCCATGAAAAGCTTTATATATTATTAATTTTTTTTCTACAGTTTCATCTAACGGTTTCAATAACACCTTATTAACTGATACTGAAGTAGTATCCGATAAATCTCCCAAAGAAGCTCGTCGCGTACTAGTAGGGGAATGCTCTAAACTAATATCTGACAAATCACCAAAAGAAGATTCTCTACCCGAATTAGATGAATTACCCATTCTAGGCGATTCAGGTATCCAGCCTCCCTCTAAGCTACTATCATTGGAATCACTAAGTGATGTACTTATTTCTGAACTATCATAAGCATCACTTAATGAGTTTTTTCTACTCGTTATAGGTGATGTGCTCGTGGAATTACTTGTGGAATTACTCGTAGAATTACTAGCAGAATTACTGGCAGATTGTTTTCGCGAAATACTGGGTGAAGTGCGTTTTGTTATAATGGGGGAAGCATTTCCTGAGTTGGATTTTTTCCCACGATTTTTTATTCCCTGCTTTACTAATTTGTCATATTCTTTTTTTGCTGCCTCCGCAAATGCTACTACTCCTTCTAAATTATATTTTTGCAGCTTTTTTGCTGCTTCACTTAATTGTTGTTGAGAAGTTCTAATCTCTTCCTCAGTTTCTGCTTTTTCAAACTGCCTTTGCGCAGAAATTAAGTTTTTTATATCTACATTATTTAATAATTCATTATATTTAGCTTTGAATTTTTTTAAATTAGCTTTTCTAAACATAGATAAGTCCTAATTTATTATTTATATAATAAGTATAGGCTGCAATTCGCTATAAAATATTAGGATTATCTATGCTTTAAATATTTGAAAAAAATGATTATTTGATTTAGCTATCCTTAAATCAATGACATAGGTTATTTAATTCATACAATAAATCTAGCGCTTGTTTAGGCGTTAATTGATCCATATTAATTGACTGCAAACGCTCGATAACTGGATGATTAGTTTGCGTGAACAAATCTTGTTGTTGAGGAATATGTATTTTTTGTTGCATAACAGGATAAGCTTGTTCTTCAAGCTCATGTAATTTTTGCTTAGCACATTGAATAACTTGCTGAGGAACGCCTGCTAATTGTGCGACTTGTATCCCATAACTTTGATTAGCAGGACCCATTTGTACTTTATGTAAAAAAATAATTTTCTCGGCATGTTCAGCCGCATCCAAATGCACATTAATCACATTATTTAATTCATCCTCCAGAGAAGTTAATTCGAAATAATGCGTAGCGAATAAAGTATATGCTTTAATATGTTTAGCTAAATGCTGCGCTGATGCCCAAGCTAAAGAAAGTCCGTCAAATGTACTCGTTCCTCTGCCAATTTCATCCATTAAAATTAAACTTTGCTCAGTGGCATTATGTAAAATATTCGCGGTTTCTGTCATCTCAACCATGAAAGTTGAGCGACCACTTGCTAAATCATCTGCTGCACCAATACGCGTAAAAATTCTATCTACTGGACCAATTTTTGCAGCACTCGCCGGAACAAAACTGCCTATATGCGCTAATAACACAATCAAAGCCACTTGCCGCATGTAAGTTGATTTACCACCCATGTTAGGACCCGTGATAATTAACATACGTTGCTTATCATGCAAATGAATATCATTAGGCACAAACGCATGCTTTGACACTTGCTCAACAACAGGATGACGACCTGCCGTAATTTGAATACCCTCTTCTTCACTTAGCTCTGGACAACACCAATTGAGATGAGCCGCTTTTTCTGCAAAATTTGCTAGTACATCTAACTCTGCTAATGCTTGGCTTGTGGTTTGTAATGCAGCTAATTGAGGTAGTAATTTTTCAAGTAATTCATCGTATAATAATTTTTCTCTTGCTAATGCTCGCTCACGTGCACTTAATGCTTTATCTTCAAATGCTTTTAATTCGGGTGTAATAAAACGCTCAGTACTTTTTAACGTTTGTCTTCGTATGTAATCAGCAGGTACGGTTGCTGCTTGCAAACGGCTAATTTCAATATAATAACCATGCACACGGTTATAACCCACTTTAAGCGTAGAAAAACCAGTGCGCTTTTTTTCTTGCTCTTCTAATTGCAGTAAATAACCACCTGCATTTTCACTTAGCGCCAATAATTCATCTAATTCAGCATCATAACCTACCGCAATAACACCACCATCACGCAGTGTGACAGGTGGATTTTCGATAATGGCTTTACTGAGTAAAGAATAAAGTTCAGGGAATTCATTAATTAACTGTTTTAATTTTTGTAAATGCTCACCCTGAAGAGAAGATAATTGATGCTGAAGAGCAGGAAGTAAATGCAATGTATTTCGCAATGAGATTAAATCTCTAGGCCTTGCTGTTTTTAATGCAACACGAGTTAATATGCGCTCCAAATCTGCCATGTCTTGCAAAATAGATTGTAAACTAGAATAACGATGGTCGTTTAATAAATGCCAGACACTTTCTTGTCTCACTAACAACAATGGATGATTACGCAAGGGTCTATGCAACCAACGCTTTAATAAACGACTACCCATGGCTGTGCGGGTTTCATCTAACACAGAAAGTAATGTGTTTTCTTCATTACCTTGTAAATTACAGGTTAATTCCAAATTACGTCTAGATGAAGCGTCTAACAACAAACTTTCTTCTCTACGCTCAACTTGTATCGCACGAATATGCGGCATTTGTGCGCGTTGAGTTTCTTTTGCATAATGCAATAAACTACCTGCTGCACTTAATGCAATTTGCATATCATCACAACCAAACCCGCTTAAATCTAAAGTTTGCATTTGCTCATTGAGTAGGCGTTTTGCTGCTTCAACGTCAAATTCCCAAGGGCAACGCGTGCGTATGCGTTGTGAATAGTCTTCTATACTTGCGTAGGATTTATCTTCACTTACCAAAATTTCAGCCGGTTGCAATCTTGCTAATTCACTCGTTAATGCTTCTTCACCTTCTACTTCCAATAATAAAAAGCGACCACCGCTAATATCTAACACGGCAATACCGTATTTATTTTTTTCCGCGTGCAAAGCGATTAATAAATTATCTTGATTATCATCTAAAAACGCTGCATCACTCACTGTACCTGGCGTCAAAATACGCACTACTTGGCGCTCAACGGGTCCAGCGCCTGGTTTTGGCTCACCAATTTGTTCGCATATGGCAATGGATAAACCTTGCTTTAATAATTTGGCAATATAAGATTCCGCCGCATGAAAAGGCACCCCCGCCATAGGAATGGGCTTACCGCTTGAATGGCCGCGAGCTGTTAAGGTAATGTCTAGTAAACGCGCAGCTTTTTGCGCATCATCGTAAAATAATTCGTAAAAATCTCCCATTCTGTAAAATAATAACGTGTGAGGGTAATCTGCTTTAATTCGCAGATATTGCTGCATCATGGGAGTATGATTGCCTAAAAATTCAGCTGCCGTTTGCGCCATTTTAAAATTCCGTATACATTTTTCTTTATGTCTATATACCGTGACTTGTCTTTGAGGTAAAGCAAGATGAATGACCTTTATGAATTAGCTCAAGAAGTAGGCAGTTTATTATTAGAAAAAAAACTTAAAATAGCCACAGCCGAATCCTGTACTGGTGGAGGATTAAGCTACTGGTTAACTAGCGTGCCAGGCAGTTCAGCTTGGTTTGATAGGGGATTTGTGACTTATAGTAATGAAGCAAAAATAGGAATGCTTGGAGTTAATGCGAGCACGCTAAATACGTTTGGTGCAGTCAGTGAAGAAACAGCAAAAGAAATGGTGCAAGGCGCACTCAAATTTAGCAATGCAGATATTGGCGTTGCAATTACAGGGATTGCTGGACCTGAGGGTGGTAGTGAACAGAAACCTGTTGGAACGGTATGGTTGGCCTTTTACTTGCGCGGAAATCTCCCTATTACCGAAGCTAATCTTTTTACTGGTAACAGGGAGATAATACGTCATGAATCGATACTCAAATCGTTAAATAGCCTTAAAATATTAATTTAGAGCGTGTTAAATTATCTTCCATCAAAACATCCTTTTCCAGCGTAATTTTTAAATGTTTTGACAATGCCCCGGAATTGGCGCTTTTCTTAAATTCTTGAGATAATTTTTCATTAGCTGCATGAACATCCCTTAAGAGCCTATCAAATTCTATACAAAGCACATTAAGTTTAATTGGGTTATCTTGAATAGCAACTTTTGTCTTCAGGGCATTTAATTCTTCTTGAGCAGTCATAACTAATTTTTTTCTTGATAAAGTAAGACCAACTCCATTCCCTAATAGTCTCAGTATACAATCTTTAAATATATATAAACCCCTTGATCTTTTTAAATAGATAGAAAACTCTTCTTCTAATTTAGCAATATTATTGTTGAGATCAGTTTTAAGTTTTTCAAAAATTTCTTTATTTTTAACTGAGCGATGATTAAAAAAACCAATAGGTAAAGCTTCTTGCGGAGTATTTTTTGATAATAGTTTAAATTCAGAACGTATATTATCTACAACATTAAACCTTGTCGCTTCATTTAATTTTACTTTTAACTCTTGTAATTCACTTTGGGTTTTAGTGTGCTCTTTACCAAAGTTAGAATTTTTTAGAGAAAATTCTAATTTCGTTATTGAGCACATCAAATCTTTCTTAATGTTATTTAATAAATCAGCGGCTGAAATTGCATGCCATAAGCATTCATCAGATGATCCTTTTCTTTCATTAAGTACAATATCTCCCTGATCTTGATCTAATTTCGCCTCGTATTGAGGAATCCATTTATATCTTGAAGCAAATGGCATGTTAAAGTCTTTAGGATCATGCATTAAATAAATAGCTGTGCTGCTAACATCAACACCTTGTCCTTCAAAATATTCCAAGGCTCTATAAATGTTATATAAAGAAGGAATGTAATGTCCGCTATAAGTAGTTATAGCTTTCAAGCTACCATTTATAATTTGTAACTCACCTGTACAAACAAACTCGCTGTCTAGAGACATCGATGAATGAAGTAAAACGGTAGAAGCATTTACATTATGTAAATCCCCTTGAAAATGTGGAAAGAGATTTATTTCGCCAAATTGATTTAACGTAAAAGCACCAAACCCTTTTTTGCGATGAGATATCATGAGAGGAGAAAAAGTATTAACAATTTTTCCATGTTGAGTAAATAAGCCATTGCTGATTACAACATTGTACCGCGCGCGTGTTGCTGCATCTAAATAAGGAACGCCATCCTTAACATCAAGCTCTCTTTTTTTCGGATCAATCGTTAAGAGCTCTCTTTTTTTAAATTCTTTTTTTGGATAACTTCCTAGTTTACTAGGTTTAGCTCGACGTACATTACGACCAGGAATATATTCAGGAAGCTTATCTTTATTACTCTCTCTATCAGCCATTAATTCATTAATTTTTTCTTTTGCTTCTACCTTAGTATGATCAACATTTAACACATAACATATAAATATAAATGCTGCATGCCTTTGTGCTTCATTTAAAGATTTATTATTATTATCATTCCAAGCTTCATCCAAACAATGATAAAGCTCTTTTGATTCGGCTTTTCTATAATAGAAATTAATACCAAACTCTAATTCGTTCTGAATCTCTGACTCTAACTCTGACTCTTTTTCTTTACCTTTACCCTCAATGTCTTGCATAGGTTCAGGGGATAATAATAGGGCGCTATTTTGCTCCGCATATTCTCGAATTTTCTTTGTATTATACTCAATCACTAACTCTACTACTTCTTCAACTGCTCTTTCTTCATTCAATGTAGGGTCTATTTTGAAAAACGTGCGTAAACGCCCCAGAGCAGATAATTGTGCTGGAACATCATCTAAACTTTCATCGGAATAAATCTCCCAATCTTCATTAGGATTGTAAGATGCTCTATTTGAACTCATATTCCACTCTCGTTTTTCATTCTATTTTGTTTGTTATTATTTTATAGTAATAAACTTAGGCTTTCCTTAACAGTTTCCCCTAAAAAAACTTAAATTTACGGCTATTTAGTCACTTTCTAACTCCGTGATTGCACGAGAAATTCTCTTTTGCTACTATCTCTCTTGAAAATCCCTTTCTTAAAAACCAAAGCATTATATACTAACTACATTTCTCACCCTCATTTTTGAGGGAAATATCAATTAAAATTAAGGATACCTTATGGAAGAAAACAAAAAGAAAGCCCTTGCCGCCGCACTTGGTCAAATCGAACGCCAATTTGGTAAAGGTACCGTTATGCGTTTAGGCGATGGTACTGCCGAAGTGCCTGATATTGAAGAAATTTCCACTGGTTCTTTATCGCTAGATATCGCATTAGGCATAGGCGGCTTACCTAAAGGCCGTATTGTTGAAATCTACGGTCCAGAATCATCTGGTAAGACTACATTAACCTTGCAAGTTATCGCTCAATGCCAACGCAAAGGCGGCACGGCAGCGTTTATAGACGCAGAACATGCGCTAGACCCTTCTTATGCTAAACGCTTAGGCGTTAATGTCGATGATTTGCTCATTTCTCAACCTGATACAGGCGAGCAAGCATTAGAAATTGCTGATATGTTAGTACGCTCTAGCGCCATTGATGTGATCATTATCGACTCCGTAGCAGCGCTTACCCCTAAAGCCGAAATTGAAGGTGAAATGGGTGATCAACATATGGGCTTACAAGCACGCCTTATGTCTCAAGCTTTGCGTAAGCTTACGGCTAACATTAAACGTTCTAACACCTTAGTTATCTTCATTAACCAAATTCGTATGAAAATCGGCGTCATGTTTGGTAATCCCGAAACAACGACAGGCGGTAATGCGCTTAAGTTTTACGCATCCGTTCGTTTAGACATTCGTCGCATTGGTAATGTCAAAGAAGGCGAAGAGATTATTGGTAGTGAAACCCGCGTCAAAGTGGTCAAAAACAAGGTAGCGCCTCCATTTAAACAAGCTGAATTTGATATTCTCTATAACGAAGGCATTTCACGTGAAAGTGAAATCATTAATTTAGGCGTGCAATTAGGATTAGTGGATAAAGCCGGCGCTTGGTTTAGTTATAACGGCCAACGTATAGGCCAAGGTAAAGAAAATGCCCGCCAATTCTTAAGAGAACATACCAATATCGCTCAAGAAATTGAGGGAAAAATCCGCGATGTCATGATTACCCCCCGCGGTAAACGAGCAGAGTCCAGTGAGGAGATTACTGCCTGAGCAGCATAAAAATCGTAAGGCGTGCGGCCTTCGCTTGGTTGGCACGCCGAGATTACTCCAGCCAAGAAATTAAACAAAAATTAAGTGTGAAAGGGTATGACCCTACTGAGATTTTACAAGTGATCTCAGAATTAACGACGGCCGGCTATATAGACGACAGTCGATTTGCAGAGAATTACATTCGTTATAGACGTAATAGAGGAGTAGGACCTTTACGTATTCAACAAGAATTACGCGCCAAAGGAATAGACAACGAGGTGATTGCACAACGCTTATCTATCGCCGATAATGCTTGGTTTGATGAAGCGCAAAAGGTTTGGATGAAACACTTTAAGGGCAAATTGCCCAACGATTTTAAAGATAAAACTAAACAGATGCGTTTTCTACAATACCGGGGATTTACTACAGAACATATTGAACACGTATTTGCAAAATGCCGGCGTGATTAAATTACTATTCACCCTTTGCAATAATATAAGCGATAATTAAGCCATGACTAAACCAACGTTTTTAAGCAGCAATGACATACGCCAAGCTTTTCTAACTTATTTTCACGAACAAAATCATACTATCGTACCAAGCAGCTCTTTAATTCCACATAATGACCCTACTCTTTTATTTACTAATGCGGGCATGGTGCAATTTAAAGATGTTTTCTTAGGTTCAGAATCAAGGCCGTATAAACGCGCGACTTCTTCGCAACGCTGTGTACGCGCAGGTGGTAAACATAATGATTTAGAACGCGTTGGTTATACTGCCCGTCATCATACTTTTTTTGAAATGCTAGGTAATTTTAGTTTTGGTGATTATTTTAAGCGTGAGGCGATTCAATTTGCCTGGAATTTTTTAGTAAACCGCATGAATTTATCGCCTGACAAATTATGGGTTACCGTTTATGAAGACGATAAAGAAGCAGAAGCAATTTGGTTAAATGAAATAAAAATTGATCCTAAACGGTTTAGCCGCTGCGGTGATAACGATAACTTTTGGTCTATGGGACCTACCGGCCCTTGCGGTCCTTGCACAGAAATTTTCTACGATCACGGTGAACATATTGCAGGTGGTCCGCCTGGCAGCCCTGATGCAGATGGTGATAGATACATAGAAATTTGGAATTTAGTTTTCATGCAATACGACAGAGCTGCAGATGGCACATTAACGCCACTGCCTAAACCTTCTGTCGATACGGGTATGGGACTTGAGCGCATTGCCGCTGTTATGCAAGGCGTTAACAATAATTACGATACCGATTTATTTCAGCCCTTAATTAAAGCAACGGCTGCATTGAGTGGCACAAAAGATTTAACGAATTTTTCTTTACGTGTGATTGCCGATCATATTCGTTCTTGCAGCTTTTTAATTACTGACGGTGTTATTCCTTCAAATGAAGGCCGCGGCTATGTTTTACGACGTATCATTCGTCGTGCACTGCGTCATGGTAATAAACTTGGTTTAACTCAACCCTTCTTTTATCGCTTAGTACAACCTTTAGTTGAATTAATGGGTAATGCTTATCCTGAATTAGTAAAAGCACAATCTCATGTAGAAAAAACGTTGCGCCAAGAAGAAGAACAATTCAGTCAAACGTTATCGCAAGGTTTAAAATTATTTGAGCAAGCAGTCAGTGAATTAAAAGGCGATATTATTCCTGGCGAAACTGTTTTCAAACTTTATGATACCTATGGCTTTCCTGCGGATTTAACGGCAGATATTGCTAGAGAAAGAAATTTATCTATAGACTACGACGGCTTTGAAGTAGCGATGGCTGCACAACGTGAGCGCTCACGTGAAGCAAGTAAATTTAATACTGAATATAATGTCGCACAAGAAAATCAAATACCTACTGAATTCACAGGGCATGCTTCTATTCAAGAAGAAACTGGCAAAGTAGTTGCCATTTATCGCGAAGGAAAATTCGTCGATCAATTAAACGCGGGTGAAAAAGGCTCTATCGCACTCGATAAAACACCTTTTTATGCAGAATCAGGCGGGCAAGTTGGTGATCAAGGAATTTTATCTATTCCTCAACAAGCCTTATTTAAAGTGGCAGATACGATTAAACAGGGTCAAACCCATCTGCATTTAGGTAAATTAGAAAAAGGGCAGCTAAAAGTAGGTGATACAGTTTATGCAGAAATTGATGCAAAACGCCGTGCCGCAACTGTACTCAATCACACAGCCACCCACTTATTGCATAAAGTATTAAAAGACGTACTAGGTGAACATGCTATGCAGAAAGGTTCTTTAGTTGAGCCTGAACGGTTACGTTTTGATTTTTCTCATCAAGCACCTATTACAACAGAAGAATTGCAATTAATAGAACAAAAAGTAAATGAAGCTATTCGCGCTAATTACGAAGCTGTCGTTAATGTTTCTACGCCTGAAGAAGCCATAGCAAGTGGGGCGGTTGCTCTATTCGGTGAGAAATACGGCAGTAAAGTTCGCGTCGTACATTTTGGCCCTTCCGTAGAATTATGCGGTGGAACGCATGCTGATCACACAGGTGACATTGGTATTTTCAAAATCAGTGCAGAAACAGGTGTTGCAGCAGGAGTAAGGCGTATAGAAGCGGTAACAGGTGAAGCAGCGCTTCGTTACATAGAAAAATGCGAACAAGACGCTAAACAAAAACTCAACGTAGCTGAAGATAAAATTCATCTTTTAGAAAAAGAAATTGAACAATTAAAAGATAAATTAGCGGGTATCGTTAGCCAAGATTTAGTAAATAAAGCGCAGCAAGTTGGTAAAACGAATGTGCTCGCCACCGTCGCTCAAGGCTTAGATGGTAAAGCCATGCGCAGTGCT
Organism: Gammaproteobacteria bacterium; assembly: GCA_014132615.1. Taxonomy (GTDB): domain Bacteria; phylum Pseudomonadota; class Gammaproteobacteria; order DSM-16500; family DSM-16500; genus Aquicella. The sequence goes on along the minus strand of BMAH01000030.1, from coordinate 98,218 downwards.
ATGGATCATTTAAAACAACAATTAGGCAGCGGTATCATCATATTAGCCACGGTTAAAGAAAATAAAGTCGGTATAGTTGGTGGCGTTACACCGGATTTGGTTGATAAAATTAGTGCCAGAGAAGTCGTTAATATGGTCGCAACCCAAGTTGGTGGTAAGGGCGGCGGACGTGCCGATTTAGCAGAAGCGGGTGGTAATAAACCGGAAGCATTGGAAAAAGCGTTGCAGTCTGTTTACACTTGGGTACAGGCTAAATTATAGACTTAAATACAGGCAGCATTATGCCCCTCATAGTCCAAAAGTACGGCGGTAGCTCCATGGGCACCTTGGATCGCATACAACATGTGGCGGACAAGGTGATTAGCGCTAAACAACAAGGGCATGATGTTGTCGTCGTTGTCTCTGCCATGTACGGTGAGACAGACAGGCTGATACAGCTTGCCAATGCTCTCACTCCTTATCCTGAGCCTAGGGAATACGATGTATTAATTTCCACAGGTGAACAAGTTTCCATGGCTTTGCTCAGTATGGCTTTAAATATGAAGCAAGCCCCTGCACGCTCCTTTACCGGCGCGCAAATTGGAATTTTAACTGATGGTGTGCATACTAAAGCCCGTATTCTTGATATTAAAACCGATGTCATTACACGGGAATTAGAGCAAGGCCGTATTGTTATTATTGCCGGCTTTCAAGGGGTAAATGCGCAAGGTGATATTACTACCTTAGGTCGCGGTGGCTCTGATACAACCGCGGTTGCCATCGCTGCAGCACTTAATGCACATGAATGCCAAATTTATACTGATGTAGCAGGCGTTTACACGACGGATCCACATTTAATTTCGGAAGCTCGCCTACTACCTCAAATCAGTTTTGAAGAAATGCTAGAAATGGCAAGTTTAGGTGCCAAGGTCTTACAAATGCGTTCTGTTGAATTGGCAAGCAAACACAATATGCCTATTCGTGTCCTCTCTACTTTTTCAGAAGGCGCAGGCACGTTAGTCACGTTTGAGGATAAAATTATGCATAAACGTATGGTATCGGGTATCGCATTTAGCCGTGAAGAAGCCATTATTTCTCTCTCAGGTGCGCCGCGCCAAGTTGGCATGGAAGGACGCATAATTAGCCAAGTTAGCCGAGCTAATATTGAGATTGATATGATTGCCCAGCATACCACAGTACAAAATACGGTTGATTTTACTTTTACTGTACAAAGGCGTGAACACGCTAAGGCTTTGAAAATCATAGAAGATTTAGCTAAAGAAATGGGTGCCGGCGCTGTTAAGACCAATGCTAAGGTGGCCAAACTATCCTTGGTAGGCATAGGCATGCGTTCTCATTCAGGCGTAGCAAGTACTATGTTTACTACGCTGGGCGATGCTGGTATTCCTATCCAAATGATTACCACCTCTGAAATTAAAATCTCAGTTATAGTCGATGAAGCTCATTTGGAAAAAGGGGTAAGAGCCGTCCATCAAGCCTTTGAATTAGATAAACATCCCCAAACGACTGAGCAAACTTACATAGAATAATTTTAAAAAAAAATGCAAATTCGATTTGCAGAAAGACGTTTTATTGTTTACTATTGCACACCTTGAAAGTATAACTTTAAGGTAACTAAGGGTTAAAAATAAGAAATAGTTGTGAGTTCCCCGCTCCTTATGAGATAGCTAAAACAATCAAAGGAGTCATAACTAATTGATACCCATAGGAACTCAACTAATTATTATTTATGCCTCAAGGAACCAAACGGGGAAGAGAGTGGCTTTTAATGGACAAGGCAGTTTTTTAAAAGGAGATGGAATACAATGCTCATATTAACGAGACGTGTGGGTGAGACCATAGTCATTGGTGATGATGTCATCGTGACTGTGTTAGGTATTAAAGGTAACCAGGTGCGTATTGGTATTAATGCGCCTAAAGATTTATCAGTACATAGAGAAGAGATTTATCAGCGTATTCAACAAGAAAAGAATACGACGACGACAGCTGCGCCTGCGCCTAAGCAGGAAGAGGTTGCTACACCTGTAACAACCACAACAACCGTTAGAAAAAAACGGGAAAGCAAGCTAGATAAAAGTGACAATAACAAAGAGTAATGGACTCCGGTAAATTTACCGGACGAGCTTTGGAGAGGTGGCCGAGAGGCTGAAGGCGCTCCCCTGCTAAGGGAGTATGGGACCTAAAAGTTCCATCGAGGGTTCGAATCCCTCCCTCTCCGTTAAAAGTTGTATGGAAAGTGTTATTAACAGACGCGCCCGTAGCTCAGTTGGATAGAGTATCTGGCTACGAACCAGGGGGTCGGGAGTTCGAATCTCTCCGGGCGCGCTGAATGTTAAACCGCATTTTGTTTTCAATTAAATTCATTCACTCAAAATTACCTCGTATTCTCTACCCTTGTTCAGGCTAGTTTCCTTTTAGTATCATCTGCCACTCAAATTAATGGAGTTACATCATGAGTCAAAGCAGGAAAGGAAAAATGATTTTTAGTGGTGATTCTGTAGCAAATGAAAGTAATCCTGCTCAAGCAACTGAAGATTTTCATGCCGCATTAGCTAATGCACCCATGAAAATAAACTATTCATTTACCATCATAGGCAAGAAAATGACACTTGAAGATCTTCTTAAAGAAAGAGAGGAAAAACAGATTAAAAAAGAAGAGTCAGTAAGCTCTCCAAAACCCTTCTAGGAAAATTAATTCTTTATTTTATTGACAGTGACACCAACACTATCTACCATCACCCGCTTATGCGCCCGTAGCTCAGCTGGATAGAGTATCTGGCTTCGAACCAGAGGGTCGGGAGTTCGAATCTCTCCGGGCGCGATAATATAATCAATAATTAACTCCCCTATCTAGCTCATCCTTAATGTACCAAAATTGTACTGGAATTTGGTATTTGCTCAAGAAAGCCAGATAGTCTACCAAACTACTTTTGGCTATTAATCAATTTCTTGCATTTTTACTTGTGGGACTTAGCATCTATCCCACTTTTAAAAAATCCCACCTTTGACTATAATTAGTCTATTAAGAGGATAATAATTATGACGACAAAAGAACTTAAAATGGTAAGGCCTGACTCAAAAGGCCGCATTACATTAGGGCCGCTTGCCCACGGCGTAAGCAGTTATATTGTAAGCACAGACAAATACAACCGAATTATTTTAGAACCTCGCGTAGAAATTTCGGCTCAGGAAAAATGGCTTTTTGATAATAAAACAGCCTTGAAACAAGTTAAACATGGCCTAGAGGATTCTGCTGCTGGACGCGTTAAAAGTAGAGGTAGTTTTGCAAAATATATAGCTGATGACAAAGACTCAGAATAATGCCTTATAATTTACTATTTACTGATCAAGCTAATGATGATCTCACTTCACTTGAACAAAATCCTCATTTAAAAAAACGCTTAAAAGCTGTGAGAAAAGCTTTAGGTTTTCTTGAAACGAATCCTCGTCATCCCGGACTTAACACTCACAAATTTAGCTCCTTAAAAGGGCAAAATGGCGAAGAAATTTTTGAAGCTTACGCTGAAAACCATACACCAACAGCGTATCGAATATTTTGGCATTATGGGCCTGATAAAAACAATATAACTGTTATTGCAATAACACCTCATCCCTAAATCAGATGCAATAAAATTACATATTGTGCATCCTCATTAACTGCTAAGTAATGGGCGAATCCTTGGAAGGAAGAGCCATCTCATAGAGAGTCGCAGTAAAACCAATTTTCTGCAATTTAATTTGTGTCAGAGATAATATATTTTACGAAGTTTAGGTAAGATAACTAGGTTATTAAAAAAGGAAGTTTAAAAATGAAAACAAGAATATTGTTTACTAGAGAATTGCAACCTACCCATGAATTGTTATCGCAGCAACATGCATTTGAATATTTAAAAGGAGAAGAAATACAATTGGTTTCCCGCTTAAGTTGTGGTTACCATTTTTTACCTACCGTTAATGATATAGCTACGGAATTAGAACTTGAAAATTTATCAGCTATTCAATGGCAAAAATCCAGTATCGGTAGGGTATACATTTTAGCTGTAACTGAAGAAACTTATAAAGCCATACATAATCGTGAACATTATTCCGCTGCATTAAAGAATGGGGTTGATCAAGCTCTTAAAAATGCCCAAGCTTGGTTTCCACCCGGAGATATTTTTGAATCTACGCATGGAGTAAGACAGTACCAATATAAATTAAAATCTTCAGAATTTGATATAATCGGCCTTTTTGAGCATACAGAAGAGAAATTGCGAATAACACTAAGTGATAGATTCGAAGATTCAAAATTTAGTAAAGCTCTCATTAACGCTGTTTGCGATATGGCTTGTTGTGGTTCTCACGCAGAAGCTAAACCTGAGATTATAATGACTAGCGAAGGGCCGAAATCTGGATCTGCTAAGGAATCGACTATGGAATTGGCTGCTAAATTAGGCGTATTTGCTAGTAGAAATGAATTAACCTATGACACAGAAAATCAGATACATCAAAACAACTCATCTTCTTTAAGTAAAGAAGAAATTAATCTTGTTGAATTCAAGGAAGAAAGTAAAAAAAATTGTTTAACTATGTAGTAATTACGCAGCCCTTGATACCCACTAAGTAGTACCAAGGCTGCTATAATCCCCTTGCTATAACTTATGGAAATAAAGGATCATGTTTGCTTTAGAGGTTTCTAATAGCCATTTCTAATCCATTGATATTTTTCATTTAAAATTAATCATATTTGCCCATGTTAAATTAAAACTAATCATTAAAAGGAATGCGACATGGGAAAAATTAAAATAGGTTATGATGTTAACCTTGAAATACCTAACGATTTTGCCCAAGTAATTGGTTGCGAAGTTGTTCCCTATAATAGCTTAGACGAGCTATTAAATGCCTTTAATAAAAAAGAATTAGCAGCAGCTTTTATTCCTGCTGGCACGTTACCCTATGTGTCAAATCCAAACATTGTTTCTCAAGCACTCTTTAGACCCACCCAAAAAGCAAGCTTACAAACAAATTTTGTTAGCCTTAAAGAAATAACGCTAGAAGAAGTAAAAAATTCTTCTATTGGTCGTGTTAATAAAGGTTGTACGACCAGTTTTTGGGCTCCTTTATTGTGCTTAATGGAAGTATTACCTAAAAATACCCTGCTCAATTTTCACAACACAGAAGGTTTTAAAGATTTATTATTTAAAACCGCTGATGGTGCACTAGGCAGCTCCATGGTTTGGAATATTATTTTAGAATTAAACCCCACCGCAACAGATAAGGTACGTCAATTTTTAAAAAAAGATGGCTTACCCACTCCTGTTATTATTGCAAATTCACTGCTACCACAAGCAATGATCAATAAAATTAATCAATTCAAATCAACTGATCAAAAAACGTTTTTTAATGGTTTCCAAAAACCAGATTTAAGAGCATTAGAAGATTTTCAATCGGCTATTAACAAAGCTATTCACCACTTTGATATTAAAGTTGAATAGTGATAAATCAAAGCCGTTATAAGTAATGACTAAAAATTGCTGTATGTTTTTCTATTTAACTCAGCTTTGGTAACTGGATAGCATCGTGTCCCTAAAACATTAAAAAAATAAGGAGCCGGGCTGCGTGTAACAGTCGTCTTATCCCTAGTCTGCATTAATTTACCTTATTCTTATTAAATTTTTATGTTTCATAGCAATAACACAAGGCTGAATCCCATGAGCATTCTATTTTTGTAATTTTTTTCAATCTCAACTTTAAGCCGTACAAAGGCCGGGTTGACAGCACCATACGTAAATTTGTCATAGTATTTAATAAAACGACTAATTTAAGCAACATTTCCTGAGTAAAACAAACTGAATTAAGAAAAATGACATTTGCTTGTGTAAAAGGAACGTAAAAAAAACTTCCTTGTAAAAAAGTAACTTGCCTATCTGCAAATAATGCTGGCAAATCTTTTCTGCATCGAGACAATGCTAGCAAAGCAAGCTCATATTGAGAAGGAATAATCTCTATTCCTATTATTTCCTTAGCATTAGTAAGTAAAAATAATTGCAAGACAACTTGACCCATTCCTGATCCTAAATCTACTACGACATCATCATCTTTGATTTTCATTAAAGGAATTAATTGACTCATGCTCGTATAGAGTATTTCTCCACTGGTCTCGGCCATTGTTGTTGCTTGAGACTTACTCTTTTTGTTATAAAGATAAGCTAAATAGCGTTGATATACTGTGTTCTCATTCATGGTAATTTTAGATGCAAAGTAGACATTCTCATCATATAGAGCAAAAGCTCTTAAGTATAGTTGGCAAAGAATACGCGCCCACCCTTTCTTTCAAAAAAACTCAATATATACGCCTTGCTGCTGAAAATGCGCTGACTTTTTTATTACAATATTTAGGTTTAATGTTAAGCGTATTTATTCCTTTTGACTCACCCGCATGGTTAGCATCGGGCACCGCTTGTGCATTAATTTTTCTACGCGGCTATACTATTTTACCTGGTTTATGGCTTGGGACATTAGTTACCTTTCTTTCTCAAGAGAGCAGCTTTTTTACTGCAAATGCAGCAGCAGCGATTTTTACCTTACAAACCATCATTATTTACGCCTTACATCGCTATTTACTGATACCTACTCTTGTTTTTTATCATTTTCGATTACTGATAGCTTCTCTCATTTTATTTGGATTAACGACAGGCGCAGCAAGCTTAGCATTGCTTAAATCCTACTCATTGTCTCTATCACTGTGGAAAAGCTGGTGGTTAGCAAATTTTAACGGTGCAGTTTTATTTAGCTATTTACTCATTGCCCTCGATGCTTATTTTCCCCAAATAGATACCTTCAAACAACGCCGCTACGTATATTTATCTTTCGTGATTGGCTTAATATTGTTAAACATCATTTTAATTACTAATAGCACAACGCTAGCTTACTTCCCTTTCATTATTCTTACTTGTTTAATATGCTATTTAAGCTTTGCGCTAAACTGGTGCAGCATTATCAGTATATTGAGTTTAATCGCATTTCTTTTTGATATTGCTGCTTATATGAATGCACCGTATTTTGGAAATTCAAACTTAGCAGTCACATTAATGATGTGGTTAAGCGCCTCAATAGTGATGGCGCTAATTATAAATATGTTTAACCAAAAGAAAATATTTAAATTGGCTCAAGGTAATCCACAATAAGTTGAACGCTACGCTTACCTTTATATTCATTTATATCTAAACGATAAGCAGCGTGAACAGATTGACAGCGATGGTTAGGCCATTCCTTCATATCAACGAAAAAGGCAACAGCATCAATTACTTTATCAGCCTTTCCTAAACGTAATTTTAAATGTTTATCAGCAATAATTCGTTGCTCTAAAATTTTAAATTTATCGTCAAAAACTGGCTCTGGAAACGCTTGCCCCCAAGGACCTGCTTCACGCAGCATAGAAGCAACATCTAGGTTGAATTCTTCAGCAGTTAATTCGCCGTCGGTTAAAAGCGCATGTTGTAAATGATGATCTGCCAATTGGCTAGAAACCACGTTTGCAAAAATAGTAGCAAAATCTTCGACTACATCACGTTTAATAGTTAAACCTGCTGCCATCGCATGACCACCAAACTTCATAATCAACCCAGGATATTGCGCATCAATTAAGGCAAGCGTGTCTCTTATATGCAAACCTGCAATTGATCTAGCAGATCCTTTTACCTCATCTTCTTGTCCCGGCGCAAAAACAATGACGGGTCTGTGAAAACGATCCTTGATGCGCGCCGCTAAAATACCAATCACACCCTGATGCCAAGTTTCATCAAAAAGACATAATCCGCGCGGTAATTCGCCTTCTAATTGTGCCGTTAATTTATCGAGTGCAGATAAAGCTTGCACCTGCATATCTTTTTCTATACTGCGTCTTTCATCGTTTAACTGATCTAAAATGCGTGCTATTTCACGTGCTTTTAATGAGTCATCTGTGAGCAAACATTCTATACCTAAGGACATATCATCTAAGCGTCCTGCTGCATTTAAACGTGCCGCAACAACAAAGCCTAAATCAGAAGCTACAGCGCGAGTAAAATCTCTATCTGCTAATTCTAGCAATGCAACGATGCCGGGAATGCATTGACCTGCACGTATACGTCGCAACCCTTGATGCACTAAAATACGGTTATTAGCATCTAAAGGAACTAAATCTGCGACAGTGCCTAACGCCACTAAATCTAATAATTTAGCCATATTAGGTTCAGGCAATTGTTTTTGCTGAAACCAATTTCTACTTAATAATTCACGACGCAAAGCAAGCATGACATAAAAAATAACACCGACGCCTGCTAAATTCTTACTGGGAAATGGATCATTAAATTGATTGGGGTTTACAATGACATCGGCATCAGGCAATGTTGCTGCTGGCAAATGATGATCAGTAATAACCACACACCAACCCGCTGCTTTAGCAGCAGCCACCCCCGCATGATTAGCAATACCATTATCGACCGTGACTATGACATCAGGAGAAAATGCTTTTGCTGCTTCCACTAATTCAGGTGTTAATCCATAGCCATAAGCAAAGCGATTAGGCACTAAAAATGTTACTTCTTTTGCGCCAAAGCTGCGTAATGCACGCACAGCCAACGCAGTACTTGTTGCCCCATCTGCATCAAAATCACCGACTATCACCATTTTCTTATTGCTAGTAATTGCATCTGCTAATAAAGCTGCTGCTTTATCAATGCCTAGCAAAGAAGAATAAGGAAGTAAATTATCAAATGTTTGCTCAACATCCTTAGGTGTAGATACAGAACGTGAAGCATAAATACGTTGCAATAAGGGATGAAAATCTTTAAATACTTGCGCGTGTTCAGTTTCGAAATTGCGACGGGTAATCAATTTACGCATGTAAACTTCCATTAAGCTTGCGTTGTTTTAAATATTTTTCTATTATGTGCTTCTACCGCGCCTACACTCCAAATGCAACCCATTATCCACGTTAATACAATCGGAAATAGAAATTTACTGCTTACTACCACTATCCCTATGGCAATCATCACTATGCCGCCCCAAAAAGAGGCGTATAACACCCCGACAGGGCCTAACAACACACTGAAGAGTAAAGCAATGGCAACACTTTTATAAGGCATAATCATCCTTAAAACTATTATATATAAGTTATAATTGCTACCATAATCAGCTAACCCTTTACTGTCAATTTATTCGGAGCCGCTTCAATGCCCATGCTTGATTTGGACGAAAATAATGCGCATTATCAAATAAAATCCTATGAACCTGGACGCATTACTATCAATGATACGACTTATCAACAGAGTGTCATTGTTACCCCCAATCAATTGATTGAAGATTGGTCACCTGCATTAATCACAGAGTTAACAGCTGAGTCGCTTAATGTCATCCTTACATTAAAGCCTGATGTTTTATTATTAGGCACTGGTAGTCATTTAGTTTTTCCTGGTGCAGATATCTACGGGCATTTAATTAACGCAGGTATAGGCGTTGAAATCATGACCACTCGTGCTGCTTGTCGTACTTATAATGCATTATCCGCTGAAAATAGATTAGTGGCTGCTGCATTGATCATTAAATAACTTAATTACTATGAATAATCGTTTAACTTCCACAGACATTATTTCTGTTTTAGCTAATGGTGATATTGAACAAGCTTCGCGAGAAGCAGAACAAGAAATAATAGAAATTGAACAAGCGGCAGAGATAGAAGAAGCAGAAGAAGATAAACCCTCGTTTCCTATGGGTGCTCACGTTATTGCTAGTATGCTTTTGCTAATAGAAGGTGCCACGTCAGTCGGACTAGATAGCCCCTCTAATTTAAGAAGAATGGGTTATCACTCTATTTTTATGCTGATTGCAGCCGGCACACTAAGCAGCGTATCGTGGGTAGGTTTAAATGAAGATTCTTTGGTTGTTAATACGCATCATCTTTATAGAATCCTTAATAGAAAACTGCCTATAGGTTGGGAACGACTTCCCTATTATAAAGAAATTGCTGCTATCACACTTACCTGCCTTCCCATTCTTATCGGTGTTGCTTCTCATGCAGGCCAACGATTTTTTTACGTCACCGATTTACCTGATAATTATCCTGGCCTAAATGATTTACCTGAAGAATCATTACTAACATCAGGCATTATATTAAGCACAACTTCAGGCATTATTTTTTTTATTACACAAGGTATTGGGTTATACGAATTATTCAGAAGTTTTTTTACCAAAAATTCCCTTACTTATCCTAGCAAAGTCACTTGTTTTTCATCTCATATATTAGGCAATACTATAGGCTTACTCGGTTATCTGATAGATTGGGTAGGAATGTATTTAACAATGAAATATACAGGACAAAAATCCTTTCCTTACAATGATGATGAAATGCATGCCACCAAATATTTTTATATAGCAGGAAGTGCCATTAGCAGCATACCTACTTTTTTCTTTTTGCGTAGCTTCTTCATTCAAGTATTAAATCAATTTTTTACATCGTTTAAATTTAGAATTAAAGAAATGAGTCCAACCGGTATCGCACTTTGTTTAGGTATTTTACTCAGTCTATTAGAAAAACAATCAACAACCGAAAGCTTTGATGAAGTTTTTACCGATTTACATATTAATCCCATGTCAGGTTATAACATTCTTTTAGAAAGTGTTAGCTGGACGATCATTTCATACTTAACACTAATTACCACGGCTTCTTTATACGATCCCTTGTTTAAGATAACTATGTACAGCTTAGAAAAATTAAAATCGTTTTATGAAAAAATTAAACAAAAATCACTAGGCGATAGCCATGATGAAAGCACATTAACATTGGTAAATGAGCAACCCTCAGAACGTTTTACTTGGAGGAAAAATCGATTTTCTGTTTTTGTAGATAATAATTTGCTGCGGCCTGATAATGAAGAAACGCCGCCAGTTAAGAAATCACGGCATCATTGCCCCTGCACCTTGTATTAAAACCCATATTTTTTATGTATACTCTTCTCGCTTTTTATTATTAATCCTTGCGGTTGAGAGCTTATGTTGAATTTTAATAATTTATCTGAACGTTTAACTAGCGTCATCAAACAGCTAAAAGGCCAAGGTCGCCTGACTGAAAGCAATATCGAAGGAACCTTAAGAGAAATCCGGGTTGCCCTATTAGAAGCCGATGTTGCCTTACCTGTCGCTAAAGCTTTTATTGAAGATATAAAACCAAAAGCCATTGGCAAAGAAGTAATAGAAAGCTTAACGCCTGGTGATGTGCTAATTAAAATAGTACATGATGAATTAGTTACCATCATGGGCGAATATAATGCCGAATTAAATTTAAAAGCCCAGGCACCTGCCGTCATTTTAATGGCAGGCTTACAGGGTTCCGGTAAAACAACTACCGTTGCAAAATTAGCTAAGTGGTTACAAGGACAAAAAAAATCCGTCATGGTAACCAGTGTGGACGTTTACCGTCCCGCTGCTATTGACCAATTAGCCTCTTTAGCTGAAAAAATCGGTGTAGAATTTTTCCCTAGTGATCCCTCGCAAAATCCTATTGCGATAGCAACCGCTGCTATACAGGCAGCAAAAAATAAAGTCGTTGATGTGATCATCATAGACACCGCAGGCCGTTTACACATTGATGCAGATATGATGGCTGAAATTAAGGGCTTACATGCTGCTATCAACCCGATTGAGACCTTATTCGTCGTAGATAGCATGACAGGTCAAGACGCTGCTAATACAGCAAAAGCCTTTAACGATGCGCTACCTTTAACCGGTGTGGTATTAACAAAAACAGACGGTGATGCAAGAGGCGGCGCCGCTCTCTCTATTCGCTACATCACGGGTAAACCCATTAAATTTATGGGTATAGGTGAAAAAATTGATGCATTAGAACCTTTCCATCCGGATAGAATCGCCTCCCGAATTTTGGGTATGGGCGACATCCTCACTTTGGTTGAAGAAGCCGAGCGTAAAATTGATAAAGAACAGGCGCAAAAGCTTGTTACCAAAATTAAAAAAGGCAAAAGCTTTGATTTACAAGACTTCCTTGATCAATTAAAACAAGTCCATAAAATGGGCGGCATCATGGGTATAGTCAGTAAACTACCAGGCATCAACCAATTACCTCAGCAAGTTAAAGATCAATTTAATGATAAAAAATTAGTAGAAATTGAAGCGATCATTAACTCTATGACCCCTAAAGAAAGGCGTTTTCCTGATGTTATTCGTAATTCTCAAAAACGCCGCATTGCACAAGGTTCAGGCACCTCTATACAGGCAATTAACCAGCTTTTGAAGCAATTTTTACAAATGCAAAAAATGATGAAAAAAATGTCTAAAAAAGGCGGTATGATGAAGATGATGCGCGGCCTGCAAGGGAAATTTCCTTTTGGCGGTATGCCGCCGGATTTGCCTGTTAAATAAGCGATTTAAGGTTTGCAAGACTAAAAAAGTAACGTATAATTCAGCACCTTTGTGCTAAACATTTAAGTTTTTAGAGGAAATAGATTTCATGGTTGTGATTCGTTTATCCCGTGGTGGCGCTAAAAAACGCCCATTTTATCATGTAGTTGTTGCTGATAAACGCCGTTCTCGCGATGGCCGCTTTATTGAAAAGGTTGGCTATTACAATCCTATCGCTTCTGGTAAAGATGTCCCAGTTAAGTTAGATATAGAACGTATTAACTACTGGCTTTCCAATGGCGCGCAGCCTTCTGATCGTGTTAAACACTTAATCAAAGTTAACGACGCGGCTCAAGCTAGCTAATAGTAGCGCTATGAATAAATCAAACACGGACTATATCACCGTTGGTAAAATTGGTAGTTCTTACGGGGTTCGTGGCTGGCTCAAGATTCAATCCTTTACTGAACCGGGAGCCAGTATTCTTGATTATGCTCCCTGGTATATCAGTAATAAGCACGCGCAGTGGGAACTCCTCAAAATTGAAGATGCCCGACTGCAGAATAATGATGTGTTAATCAAACTAGCTGGCATTAATACGCCAGAAGCAGCTAAGCTTTTGACTGGTAAAGAAATCGCTATTACCCGCGAACAACTCCCAACTTTGAAAGAAAATGAATATTACTGGTCTGATTTAATCGGCCTAACTGTCATTAATAAACAAGGTCAGGTTTACGGGACAGTTAGCTATATCATGCCCACCGGATCAAATGATGTATTGGTTGTAAAAGGCGAAAAAGAACACGCTATTCCTTACCTAATTGGCGATGTAATTTTAAAAGTAGATCTAGTCAATAAAGAAATACACGTCGATTGGGAATTGATCTAATGTGGTTTGGCGTTGTCAGCCTCTTTCCTGAGATGTTTCAAGCACTTAATGCAGGGATAACAGGTAGAGCTTTAAAAGATCAATTGCTTCAGTTAAATCACTGGAATCCCAGAGATTTTGCCTTAGATAAACACAAATCAGTTGATGATAGACCTTACGGCGGCGGTCCTGGCATGGTCATGATGGCAGAACCCTTGCGTGAAGCTATTCACGCAGCAAAGTCTGCCGCACCTACCCCTCCTCTGGTGGTTTATATGTCGCCTCAAGGCAAGCTATTTAATCAACACGCAGCTCATGCTTTAGCTGAGAAACAATCGATTATTTTATTGTCTGGGCGTTATGAAGGGGTGGATGAGCGTTTGATTCAACAGGAAATAGATGAAGAATGGTCTATTGGTGACTATATCCTAAGTGGTGGAGAATTAGCTGCTATGGTGGTAATTGATGCCATCGCTAGATTAATACCTGGTATAGTTGGCGACCAAGATTCCGTTTTACTAGATTCTTTGTCAGATGGCTTATTAAAATATCCTCAATATACCCGCCCTGAGCAGGTAAATGGAGCGAGCGTACCGCCGGTATTGTTAAGCGGCCATCATAGGCAAATAAATACTTGGCGCCTAAAGGCTTCTTTAGGCCAAACTTGGCTAAAACGCCCTGATCTTTTGGCTAAAAAACAATTATCTAGGGAAGAATTAGCCTTATTAAACGAATTTATTGAAGATTTTTTGCAATGAACTCTCGAAAATTGCATCAAATGTGTATAAAATTGCACGACTTGTTAGGGGAATAAGAAATGAGTAACAAAATCATACAATCATTAGAAACCGAATTAATGCAGTCTGTGAAAGTACTGCCCGCATTTGAGCCAGGTGACACTGTCATCGTTCAAGTGAAAGTAAAAGAAGGCGAACGCTCTCGCTTACAATCTTTTGAAGGTGTTGTTATTGCTAAACGTAACCGCGGCTATCACTCCGCTTTCACCGTACGCAAAATTTCTCACGGTGTTGGCGTTGAAAGAGTTTTCCAAAGCTCAAGCCCAAGCGTCGATTCCGTCGAAGTAAAACGCCGTGGCGCAGTAAGACGTGCTAAACTCTACTACATGCGTGAATTAAGTGGTAAAGCAGCGCGTATTAAAGAAAAATTAGTTACCAAAACTACTTCTAAAGCAACCAAAGCTGATGTTCCACCACAAAGCTCAGAAGAAGGTTCTGCAGAATAAGTTTTCTGAAAATAATGAAACCCACTTAGGTGGGTTTTTTTATGTCTATAGTTGTTAAGCTCTAACTTGTATGTAAAAACTTTTAAACAAAAGCAACTATTGATTAAATACTGAATAGTTGCTTTTACTAAAAATCAGTAAAGACTACAATTTAACTAAGGCTTATTGCTTGGCTGAGCATCATTGCTTAGCTGATTATCAGGCTTATCCATACTACATTGCTTTTTAAAGAAGGAAAAAAGTTGCGGCCCATAATACTCCAGAGTTATCCCTAAACATCCTCCAAACATCATCGCTCTAATTGCCCCATTGCTACCATCTTTGTGGCCATTAATATATCCTTCATTGTAGCTTGCAATGTTCGTTTTTTTAGAGCAAAAAACGCTCTGTTTAGGGGCACGACCGGTTGAAACTAATTTATTAGTGAAGGATCTAGGCAAAGAATTTCCTAATAAAGCCCAAGGGCGTGAACGCATAACAAAAATACTCCGTAATAATTTTTATTTTAAGATTGCTTATATGCTAGGGTGTTAAATACACTCTGATGAGCAATCTTATTTGCTTTATGAGCAAACATCAAAATTTATTATTACTTATTCTTAAAGCTAAATAGTAAATACTAATTGACTCACTAACATTAAAGATAATGAGTCAATTAAATTTATTTCTATTTTATAAATTCACACTTAATCTGTGTTCAGCAGTAGATTGTGAATTGCATTGCATATATTCATTCAATGAAGAGCATACTTTCAAATTATTTAATTTATCTACTATATTATAGTCATGAATTTTACCTAACACTTCTTGCCACAATGCTTGCTTAGTATCTGCATCTCTTGCACTCGAATTAGTAAGTGAATACGTATCAAAGTACTTAGCTATAATTTCATTTAATTCTTCGGCATTTACCTTTTTATCTTTTGTTTCATCCTGGAGGTATTGTAAAAAACCTACAGCAGATAAATACGGCTTGCCTGACTTCACATCATACATTCTAGGATTAGTAGTATCGGTTAAATCGCGCAAACCTTTAATACCGATAACAGAGATCCCTCTATTTAATAGATTAATAGCTTGAAGTAAAGAGTGAATACCACCGTCAAAACAAATGGCTGCTGTATTTGTTAATCCATCCGTGAGGTGTGTATCTCACAACAGGTGCCACTGAACGTAATTCCATATTAGTAAAGCTCCATTTGGTTACGCAATAAAAAACTGTGGGGATCATACACCTCAACTATTTAAATTAAAATTTATTTTTAAAATTTAAACTAAACTTGCATTTAATTTATTATTGAGCTACTTTTACAACGCTGCAACTTTCTACATCTCTGCAACCTTTTCTTACCAACTTGCTTCATCAAATTTAATTTATTTTTTACGGAATTTGTATGCACATTTTAAAGCGGATTTTACTTTATTTTTTACTAACTCTTTGCATAACTAATAATGCGATAGCTAGATCATGTCGACTAAATGGTAATTGGTATACAGGAAATACGATGATCGCCGTTTTCTATGGACATGGTCGCACATTCTAGGCTTAACCACTATTTTTGAATTTAGCTGCGGAAGGCGTCAATTAGAAGGAGAAATTACATCCACAGGATTAAATTTCAAATTAATTCAGACTCCAGGCTCTACAGGTATATGTGCCATCCCATTTTCATGGGTGGGAAATTTTTCAGAGGATTGCGGAACCATCTCTGGAACAATGATTTCCGAAGGGCGCCCTAACGAATTCATTTGGACGGGTGGTAGTTATATGAAAATCACCGAGCCTAGCAATGAGCAAGAATTAATTATAACAGCAGAACCTTCTATGCCAGAGTTTAAAGCCTCTGTGGCTTTCGGCCCCAACATCCCCAACCCCTCTTCCAAAAGCCTAATCCTTACAAATGGAGCATAAGATTCACTCACGTTCTAGGCGATACAGGCCGCACATTAGAAGATGAATTTCAGGAAGAAACCCCCGATCGATTTTACACGCCCAACTTTAATCTCCTGGATGGATTTAGGGGAGGTCAATTAATGCTTAGTATACTTTATGATAATAATTATTATGATGAAAAAGAATTTGTGGTAAAAGGAACTAACCCGCCTAAAGCATGGGTGTTAGCAGAACTTAATCCTATTATGCAGAAAATTGCGTGCGTAGAAAGCCGCTTTAGGAATTTTGAAGCTAGAGGGGATGGAGGTATTGGATTTCCGTTGATTGGGACGAATGATGAAGGTAAACGTATTGGAGGGATAGGAATAATGCAGATTTATCATCCAAGGCCTAAAAATCGTCCCCCTCAAAAAGAATTAGCACCAAAAGCTATTTGGAATTGGAGAGAAAATATTTTAGCTGGAAAGCTCATATTTAATGAAAAAGAAAGTGAAGCTAAGCAATTACATAAAAATGAAAGAGAAAGATTAAATAACGAAAGGATGGAAAAGGGATTGCCCATGTGTCCCGAAGGCATTCCAACTCCACTTAATGATGAACAGCTAAAGCGCGAAACTCTACGTAGATATAATTGTGGCGCTGAGTATCGTTGGGAACCGAGAGATGCCAAAGATTGCAAAGGAGAATGGGTTATTGATCCTTCTTGTATAAGAAAAAATAAACCAGGTCATGATCCCGATTATGTTAATAAAGCATTAAACTGCAAAATTTAATAGGTGCAAAATGCAATTATCAAAACTACTAGCTATTACTATTTTATATTTTCCATTATTAGCTATAGCGGAAAATAATGATAAACATATTTTTCAAAGTAAAACTGTAGAATCTCACAAATATGGCAACATCGCTATAAACACAATAGAAGAATATGAGAAATCAAGCAACAGTACATTATTGGTAGATAGTAGGATTTCTATTGAACCCCTCTCTCCTGAATCCAATCCTCTTTCACCTGAAAAACCTATTTGGATAATCAGAACAAAACAACTTCCATTAACAGAAGCTCATTGCAACAAAGAAGAAGTCGATGTATGTAGCGAAACAGCTGAATATTGTTTTAAACCTTGCTTAAGTAGAGATGTACAATTTCTAGCTTATGATGAAAATAAAAATCTACTCTATTTACAAGCAGCAGGCGCAGATGTAGGAACAGGTGGTGGAACTTATTTTCTATTTATTGCCGATATAAATAAAAAGGAAATTAAATATTTTGATGCCTGGGGCGGCCCCTCTATTGCTACTTTCTCTCCTTCTGGAAAGTATTTATTACTAGTTTGTATGAATCAAATTAAAATATACAACTTAACTAATAATAAAAGTTTTGTGATAATAAAAAATAGTACGCCTAAAAATCTAAATGACTCTGAATTGCATTATCTAGGCGGCGTTAAATGGCTCAATGATGATCAGTTTACTTATAAGGATAGTGTATTTAGAGATAAGTTTACCCATACCACTGAAGCAGCTGTTGAAATTAACCGTTACACAGTGGATATCCCATCACAAAAAACATTAAACCAACAAGTGATTAAAGCGAAAGTTTAAATTGTAAGTATAGAAGGAAGCACTGATTGAAATTAGGAAATATTAAGCTTAGCTTTTAGTTTAAGTTTCAGTTTCAGCTTATAAAAACTTTCCATAAATATAGAAGTTCAGACCATTCGATAAAGACTGAACTTCCATTCGTAAGATTCTTATCTTTATTTTATAAATTTACATTTAACCTGTGATCATCAGCAGACTGCGAGTTACATTGCAGATATTCTCTTAACGAAGAATATACTATGAAATTACTTAATTTATATACTATATTATAGTCATGAATTTTATCTAATGCTTCTTGCCACAATGCTTGCTTAATATCTGCATCTCTTGCACTCGGGTTAGTAAGTGAATACATATCAAAGTACTTTATAATTTCATTTAATTATTCGGTATTTATCTTTTTATCTTGGTTTTTTTTGTAAAATTAATTAAGGAATTTAAATGACTATAAACAAAACCATTCTGATATTTATTTTTTTTCTCGTAATTAATTTTAAAGCTTTAGCAAGCGAGGATAACATCATCAGCGAGAAACTCGTTGAATCACACACTTTTAAAAAATTAGCTATCAACACAAAAGATGTTTATAGAAAAACCCTCTCCGGGGATAAATATAGCCACGAAATATTTATCCAGCCCTACAAAACTGTAAATGAAAACCCTATGTTTGAAGAACCCATTTGGTCTATCAACACAAGACAACTACCTCTAACAGAAGACCATTGTGATGAACAAAACATCGACATTTGTGATGAAGGAAATGGTTTTTGTTATAAGCCTTGCATCATCGGAGCAGCTGATTTCCTAGCTTTTGATGAAACAAAAGGCAAATTATATTTACAAGTACCAAGTTCGGAAATAGGAACAGGTGGAGGCACCTATTTTCTATTTGTTGCTGATATAAATACCAAAGAAATCAAGTATTTTAAACCACATTCAGGACCTTTAAGAGCCGAATTTTCTCCTTCAAATCGATATTTATTATTGATCACTATGGGCAGCATAGAAATCTACGACACAATAACAAATAAAAGTTTTGAAGTTTTACATAAAAGCATTTTTAGGGGACTATATGATTCTGAATTACATTCTACAAGTAACATTCAATGGTTAAACAATGAGCAGTTTACTTACAATGATAACGTACGTAACAGCAAATTCTCAAATGACCCTATAGAAATTACCCAATATAAAGTTGATATTTCATCTCAGAAAACTTCTATGCAAAAAGTGATTAAAGCGAAAGTTTAAATCATAGCATGTAAGTAAACATTGAAGTTCAGACTATCCTATAAAGGCTGAACTTCTACACATAAGGCTCTCGCGTTATCTGGCATAAGATATAGATTTGCTGTATCTAGTATAAAATACATCGCCGACTGACTTGTATTTCTTCGTCTTTTTCACCTCTATCAATATTCATGTAAGATAAAAATGATAACTGTGACAGAGTTTCTTGGTTGATAGAGCTTTCTTTTATAGGATTTGCTTCTAGAATGTATTGTAAGATTTCATTAAATAGCTCATTTACTTGTGCAATATCTTTGGCATTGCTAGTTTTATAATATAATCCATTATCTTCAGCTAACTTTTTTAATAATTGATTATTCTCATTAATAGCTGAATCATATTTACTACCAATCACTATCTTTATTGGATTACCTTTACAATGTTGCATTTCATTAATACATGCTTCAATTTCAGCTTGGTATCCTTCCATCGCATTTTTATTTGATAAATCACACATTATAATAACTGCTTTAGTCTCAGCAGATAATAAAGAATGTTTAATATTCTCAAACATTTTATTGTAAGGGCTTTTACCTTCAACGATACACAAGTTGAATATATTATCATTTAAATTTATAATTTTTTTGCTTATTTCTATTGGTACAGTAGCAATAGGGCTATCTTCAAAGTATCCATTACAAAAAGAATCGATAAAGCAAGTTTTACCAACAGCAGGGCTGCCCAATACGACAATCTGTAATTTAGGTAAATTAGTTGATCGCATGCGATTATTCCTTATTTTATAATCGCAGCATAAATAAAAGATTGACTAAATACAATGAAATTAAATAACTAAAATCGCTTTATCTTTATCGCATGTTTGATAGGTTTGATAACTTTACTTTTAAATTTACTAAATAATGATTTTCTCTTTGGCGCCTTGTTTTTCGATGCGGTACGTAATTTTCGTGATAATATTTTTTTATTTGAAGTTTCTTTTAACTCACTTACGCTAGATAACATTTTAAAATTACCAGCAGAGAGATAACGAGGATTATTATAAATCTCTGTTTTTAGTATTAAACCAATTTGCCTATGTAAATCCTTTCCTCCGCCGCGATTTAATTCATTTACGTAATTGGATTGACTCATTAAACGTCCATAACCTCGATATCTATTGACAGCCATATCAAAAAAATCTTCTAAATACTGAACCATTTTTGCAAAAGTTATAGAGACTGGATATCCTTGATCCTTAATTTTCTGCAGTTCATCCGCCAATACATTGGATTTAGTTTTATCCCTCACTTTTTTAATTAATTTCTCTATATCTTTATCTTCAATGGTATTATTGAGCATACCTTTTTTCTCGTTTCATTATTATTATTTTAAGTATAGACGTTGCATCGCTTTTAGCCTGCCAGCTAACTTATTAATTTTAATGAAATAAATATAAAAATAGGGATTAGCCAAGACGAAAGCAGAATAGTACAATACAATTTCTGAGAGAGAGGAATCTATGCTTACATACCCCATGTTTGGCAGCTTTTTACGACGTATTATGCTAAGAGCATTAAAATTACCTATTGTTTATTTTATTATTGGTGTCACCCTAATTGCCCTCTCTGCTATAGATGACATTTTCCCCTTAACACAATGGAAAACAATTTTTGATTTAACCGATCAGGTTGGCGCTATTTTTATCTTACTTGCGTTTGCTACCTTTTTTTATAATGCCATTGTTTTATTATGTCGCTGGTATGAAAAACGTTTAGCAAAACAACATCCTCTCAGTTCCTTAATTCTTGCTAGCGCAAGAAAAGGTTTAAAAATTATCTTTATTTTAGTTGTATTAAACATTCTTATTGATATGTTAGCGCCTTCTAAATTTTATTTAACCTTAGCTAACAATGTTATCCATACTATTATCATAGGCTCTATAGGCTGGATTGCGATACAAGCACTCTACGCATACGAGGCTATGGTTTATGAATTTATGCTAAAACATGCGGGAAAACGCAACTTACGTGCTAAGGCCCTTTATACTAAAACCCGCATCATTAGAAACATTGCCACTGTACTCGTTGTGATTATTACTATTGCTGCTATCTTAATGAGTTTTAACAGTGTTAAAAATATTGGTATTAGTTTGTTAGCTTCCGCTGGTTTTTTAACTGCTATCGTCGGTTTATCCGCGCAAAAAACATTAGTCTCGCTTTTTTCAGGCATACAAATTGCTTTATCACAAACCATTAAAATTGGTGATATTGTCGTAATTGAAAATTCATCCGGTATTATTGAAGAAGTCACTTTTACCTACGTTACACTAAAATTAGGTGATAGACGACGCTTAGTCGTTCCTATTAGTTACTTTGTTGAAAAACCATTTGAGAATTGGTCGCGTGAAGGTGATAGCTTAAGAAGCAGCTTACATTTTTACGTCGATTATTTATTACCTGTTACTGTATTGCGTGAACAATTAGATAAAATTTTACAAACCTCATCTTATTGGGATGGGAGAGCAAGTAAATTACAAGTCGCTAATTTAACTGAACGTTCAGTTGAAATTCGGGTACAAGTGAGTGCAGCTAATGCCGATGATTTATCTGATCTAAGAGCAGAAGTAAGAGAGAAAATGTTAGATTTTATACGGGAAAATTATCCAGATTATTTACCCAAGGTTAGGTTAAACAATGCTGAAACCAACGGTTTAAACAAAATGTAATTGAAACAAACTCACTATAATTTCAATTAAAATAAGTAAAATAATAATGCTTTCTAGCATACTTGAATGTCTATGCTGCACTTGGCTATTTAAAATATGCAGCAATTCTTGCAATACATCCAATTTTTGATTTAATGCCATCACACGACTGGGTATATCTAAGAATTTTTTTGTCATAATGTAAAACGGTTCTAAATTAGGGTTACGCCAAAAAAATTCAGGCACATCTAAATATTCAATATTTAAGTTAATGGAACTACGCGCCAAAAATATTTCACCTATACGTTTAAAAATGGCACGTCTTGATAAAGAAATAGAACCACGTGTCGCTATCTCTTTTGGTAGGTAATCATTTTTCCTAATTGCATCTTGAATAGCTTCTTCAAATGCTTCTAATTTAATAGATTGCCCTAAACCATAAGAGATAGCTAGTTTAATTTGGTCATCACTTGAGCCCAGCAAAATAATATCTAAACGTAATTTTTGATGAATATCTAATCGGGTTTCATCGGCATATTGATAATAAAAATGGTCAACTTCTATAATTTTTAAGGGTTGCATTGAGTAAGGTTTAACATATTCAACTAATTTTTCTTCAAAGCTTTTATTGAATCCCCAAGAAACAAAACAACCGTAATTGAAAAAAAAGACACTATCAGCACGCTTAGCATTTTTAACTTGCAGTACATCTTTAGACATGTGGGTTTGATAGCCTTTCTTTTTAAAAAATGCTGCCAAACCTAAGATATCGTAACTTTCTGCCGTACAGAAAGCGACACAACGATGATAAGAACGTAAGGTTTTTGTATTCTGCATACTAAAACGATACAAGAAGTTCTTTACAATAAGCAAGTAGTTTTATATGAAGTACTTTAACGTCTAGCTTTAAAAAATTCGCTTAGCAAGTTACCGCAAGGAATGGCTAAAAGACCGCTTTGGTGTTTAACTCGGTGATTAAGAAAGGGTTGGTCCAAACATTGCGCAACACTGGTTACAGCGCCTGCTCTTGGCTCATTTGCGCCATATATTAGCCTTTCAATACGAGCATGCACCATTGCGCCTGCGCACATAGTGCAAGGCTCTAAAGTAACATAAAGTGTTGTGTTTAATAAACGATAGTTTTGTATTGTTTTTGCAGCTTGTCTTAAAGCAATTATTTCAGCATGAGCGCTGGGATCTTGAGCCGAAATGGGTTGATTGTAACCCTCTCCAATTATTTCATCATTGCGCACCAATACCGCGCCCACAGGCACTTCACCTATAGCAGCAGCATGCTCTGCTAATTGATAAGCATGCTGCATCCAGTGAATATCTTTATCGGTAAACAAATTATTCCCACTCAATTGTCGCAGGCGGCTTACTTGAAATATCGTAAGTCACTCGTGAAATGCCTGGCACTTCATTAATAATACGACGCGATACAATTTCTAAAAATTCATAAGGTAGGCGAGCCCAATGTGCTGTCATAAAATCAATCGTTTCAACAGCACGTATAGCAACTACATATTCATATTGTCTTGCATCGCCCACTACACCCACGGATTTAACAGGAAGGAAAACAGCAAATGCTTGGCTGACTTTATAATATAAATCTTGTTTAATTAATTCCTCGATTAAAATCGCATCTGCACGGCGTAAAATTTCTAGGTAATTTTCTTTAATTTCACCTAATACGCGCACGCCCAACCCTGGGCCAGGAAAAGGATGGCGGTTAATCAAATCTGTTGGCAAACCTAACTCCAATCCTATGCGTCTTACTTCATCTTTAAATAATTCTCTCAAAGGCTCGACTAATTTTAATTTCATATTATCAGGTAAACCACCAACATTATGATGTGATTTAATAAGATGAGCAGTACCTGTTTTTGCACCCGCTGATTCAATCACATCAGAATAGATTGTGCCCTGCGCTAACCATTTTACTTTAGGCAATTGACTAGCTTGCTGATCAAATACATCGATAAACTTTTTGCCTATTACTTTGCGTTTTTCTTCAGGATCAGATATACCTGCTAACGCTTGATAAAATTCTTGTTGTGCATTAACACAAATGAGTTTAATACCAAAATGATTAGAAAATAAATTTTTAACTTGCTCTGCTTCATTTAAACGCAACAAACCTGTGTCTACAAAGACACAAATAAGTTGATCGCCTATTGCTTTATGCAATAACAAAGCAGCAACGGATGAATCAACACCGCCAGATAAGCCTAGTACAACTTGATCGTTTCCAACTTTTTCACGTATTAAAGAAACTTGTTCATCAATAATATTTTTAGCAGTCCACGTTGGCTTGCAACCGCAAATATCCAGTACAAAACGTTCTAAAATACGCTTACCTTGACGTGTATGGGACACTTCTGGATGAAATTGCAACCCATAAAAATGCCGCGCTTCATCGGCCATCGCTGCAATGCAATCTTCAGTTTTTGCAATCGCAGTAAATGCAGAAGGTAATTTCGAAACATGATCGCCATGACTCATCCATACATCTAAGAAAGAATCACCTTGTTCATTTACATGATCTTCGATATCTGCAAATAACCTTGAATTCTCTTGCACTTTAACTTGCGCGTAACCAAATTCACGTTTTAATCCTGGCGCAACATAACCGCCTAATTGATGCGCCATAGCTTGCATACCGTAGCAAATGCCTAACACTGGGCAACCTAAAGTGAAAATAGAATCTGGAATACGTGGTGTAAATGAACCCGTTACACTCTCGGGACCGCCTGATAAAATCACGCCTGTGGGTGAAAAAGAAAGAATTTCTTCATCACTTAATGTGTAAGGATAAATTTCACAATAAACACCTAATTCGCGCACACGTCTTGCAATTAATTGTGAATACTGAGAACCAAAATCTAAAATTAAAATGCGTTCAGCATGAGTAGACATAATTATAAATACTTCTCATCAATATGGTAGTTAGGTGCTTCTTTTGTAATTTGCACATCGTGTACATGACTTTCACGCACACCTGAAGGCGTGACTCTAACAAACTTAGGTTTAGTGCGTAAGGTTGCTATATCAGGACAGCCGGTATAGCCCATACCTGAGCGTAAACCACCCATTAATTGGTTAACAATATTTACCATGCTACCTTTGTAAGGTACGCGGCCTTCAATACCTTCTGGTACTAATTTTTGTATGTTATTCGCACCATCTTGAAAATATCTATCACTTGAACCATGACGTTGTGACATAGCACCTAGTGAACCCATACCACGATAAGCCTTGTAGGAACGACCGTGATAAAGTTCTACTTCACCCGGTGCTTCTTCAGTTCCTGCAAATAATCCGCCCACCATAACGACCGATGCACCTGCTGCTAACGCTTTTACTACATCACCTGAATAACGTATACCACCGTCTGCAATCACACCCACTTCAGAACCCGCTAATGCATGACTGACATTTGAGATAGCGGTAATTTGCGGCATACCTACACCTGTCACAATACGCGTAGTACAAATAGAGCCCGGGCCTATACCTACCTTCACAGCATCTGCACCTGCTTTTGCTAAAGCAAGCGCTGCTTCTTGAGTAGCAATATTGCCACCAACAACAGATACATTAGGATATTTTTTCTTAACCCAGCTCACTCTCTCAATCACATTTTTAGAATGACCATGCGCTGTATCAACAACAATAATATCTACACCTGCTTGAATTAATGCCTCAATACGTTCATCAGTATCAGCGCCTGTACCGACTGCTGCACCTACACGCAATTGACCTTGCGCATCTTTGCAAGCAAATGGTTTAGCTTGATTTTTCAAGATATCGTTGACAGTCACCATTCCCTGCAATTCAAAGCTATCATTTACGACTAATACTTTTTCTATGCGGTGTTTATGCAGCAATTTCTCGACAATACTTCTGTCTGTTAACTCTTTTACAGTCACTAAGCGTGATTTAGGCGTCATAACATTAGCAACCGGTTGATCTAAGTTAGTTTCAAAACGTAAATCACGACCTGTCACTATTCCCACTAATGCTTGGTTTGTTTCAACAACGGGAAAAGCATGAAAGTTATATTTCTTACTCAATTCCATCACTTGTCTTACGGTGGTTTGAGGGGTAATAGTGACTGGATCTTTGACCACCCCACTCTCAAATTTTTTCACTTTGCGAACTTGGGCTGCTTGGTCTGCTATAGACATATTCTTATGAATAATCCCTATACCCCCTTCTTGCGCTAGCGCAATAGCAAGCGGTGCTTCTGTTACAGTATCCATTGCAGCGGATAATAAAGGGATATTAAGGCTAATATGACGGGTTAATTTTGTTTTTAAATCAACCTCTTTGGGCACAACAGAGGACTCTCCAGGTAGGAGTAAAACATCGTCAAAAGTAAGTGCTAATTCGTTTTGGGCTAAGCGCAGCATGTTAATTCCCCTACTATATAATTTGCAGGTTAAAATTAACGGCCCATTATACACATTTTTTGTCTAGCTAACAGGTTTTTTTGTAAACACAACCTCTCCTAAACGTCGTTATCTTGTAGAATTGTCATCCTGAGCACAGCGAAGGATCTGTTTATAACTGCATGACAAAAAATTACATTAATTCAAGAAGGGCAATTAAGGCTCAAATGATTTATTATTATCAAGGAAAAAGCAGATCCTTCGCTGTGCTCAGGATGACAATTCTATAGGATGACAGCTATACAAATGTCAACAATCACAAGGTTACTACGTGAATTTTACTTACAGGAAGTTAGTAATGAATCAAAATTATCTGCTAGGGTTATCTGAAGAAGGTTTTCATCGCGTTGCATACACAGAATGGGGTATAGCAAAAGAGAATGAAACGCCAATTATTTGTGTACATGGATTAACACGCAATGGTCGCGATTTTGATGCACTAGCTTCTCAATTAAGCGAGCAAGGTTATCATCTATATTGTCCTGATATTGTGGGAAGAGGTAATAGCGATTGGTTAAAGAATCCATTGCATTATACTTACGAACAATATTTAGCAGATATGACTGCACTTATTGCACTTACACGCGCTAAACAAATTGATTGGATAGGCACATCCATGGGTGGAGTAATCGGTATGGTGCTTGCTTCATTGCCTAATACACCGATTAGACGATTAGTGTTAAATGACATAGGACCTTTGATTCCTCTAAAAGGTTTATCAAGGCTTGCTAAATATACTGGATTAGATCCTGTGTTTAATACCATGGAAGAAGCTAAGCAATATTATAAAACTATTTATTCTACTTTCGGCCCTTTGACTGATGCGCAATGGGAACAGTTAGTTGGATCAAGCATTAAACCAGATGGTAAAGGACATTTTGTTTCTAAATTAGATCCTGGTGTGAAAACATCCCAAGCAAAAAGTCAGTTAGCATGGAAGTTATTGTTTAATCAGCAAAAGACGCTACAAGGATTATTTTTTGATATCGATTTATGGGAAATATGGAACAAGATAAATTGTCCTGTGCTTGTTATTAGAGGGCAACAATCTGATATTTTACTACCAGAAACAGTAGCTAAAATGCAGCAGTCTAAAAGTAATGTCGAAATAGTTGAAATTGCAGAAACAGGTCACGCACCTGTTTTACAAGCTATTGAACAAATTAACATAATTAGTAAATGGTTAAATGATTTATAAATAAAATAAAAAATTCATTGTAAGTGTAAATGTTTTTTTATAAATCTAAGTTGATGTATTTAAAAAATTTCCTTTTTTTCCCTTAAATAATAAAGTTTTAATATTTTACTTATATACTTAATTATAAATGATAGTTTTTATATTTTATAAGACTTTAGCAATGTGCGAGGTGAAACGGATATGAAAAGGCAAAAAGAAAGTCATCAATCAAAGGATGACAAATTACCCTCATCATTTGCTATTTCTAACCCATTACCAGCCGAGGTTTGGATAGAAATTCTTAAGCACTTATCACTCACTGATATAAAGGCATTAAGAAGAGTAAATAGAAATTTTAAAAATATTACAGAGATTCGTGCCGCGTTTAAAATATATATTGAAAACTCTCTGCCACATGTCTTTCTTAATGCGCAAGAAGAATACCGCAGTTTAGTAGAATTAATTGAGCGATTAACTAAATTAGTAAATAATGAAAAAAAACCCCTAGATGCATCAACTAAAAAACAAGAGCTATTATTAATTGATAGCTTGACTGAGTCACAAGAAAATTTTTGGCAAAAGAAATTTTTTGATGCTTATCGGCAAAATAAATCTGAAGGCCTCTATTCCTCTAAAAACTATCAGCTTTTAAAAAAATGTATTTTAGATGGTGATTTAGAGACGATAAAACGAGTCATGAAAGATAAAAACCATCTTTGGGGAACTTTATTTATTACCAATGAAGACGTAGGACTAAGTTTATTAAAATTAGCCGTCACAGAAAAAAAGCAATTTATTTTAGATTATTTTTATAAACAATATAATCAAATACCGAAAAAAGAGAATTTAAAGACAGTAAAGAAATTGATTTACGAGCCCAGGTTTAAAATGAGTAAGCTCAAATGGGCAATGGCGTGCAATCAGCCATTAACAACAATCAAAGAACTTTCTACCCATCCTTATCCTAATAAGCTGCAATATTTATTATCGTATGCAGTTTTGTCTGATAACTTAGATCTAGTCAAAAGAATATTAAATGATGAGGAACTTCAAAACTTTTCACCCATAACTGAAGTGATACTCAACCGTGAAGCCACTACTCCATTATTTATCGCTATTGAAGGAAATAAAACTGAAATAACGTATGCCTTATTAGAATCTTACTTACTTAAATTAAATAATACTCTAAATAAAAAAAATAACTCCTTAACCCCTGAGGAAGCTAATTATTTTAATCAGAAGCGTCTTAATAAAGATCTTTTACATGTAGCTTGCTCACATGGCGACTTACGAACCATCGCTTCACTCGTAGAGTTGGGAGCTAATATTAATAGTTATTCTCATGGAAAATATGATTTAGAATTTGGCGTAAAATTCATATTACCTCTATACCAAGCTAGGAAATATCCTTTAGTCGTTAACTATTTACTCAAAAATGGAGCTAAACTATTACCATTTTTTAAAGGTGGAACTGACAATATTTTAGATAGGGCGTTAATAAGTAATGACCTTGTCACTTTGTATTTTTTATTTGACAGTCCTACTCTCGTCGAAAGAAATCAGCTAAAAACTATAAAAAAAATTAAGAAGAGATTACAGCAAGCAGGCATTTATCCGCTTTCCATCTCTTCACATTCTACTCCCTTAGAATTAGCCAAGGGATTTTTAAAATGGTTTAGAAATAATATACAGGATTTTGTACAAGTAAATGTAAAACAAATATTTAATCATTTAAACAACCTTATAAAAGCGCTTAATCAGCAAACTGAAAAGGTGTTTAATCAAGATATTTTTCTTGCTTTATATAAAGTACATATGGATGAAATTAAAGACCCTTATCTTGACGCTATCGTTGATATTGTCAATAGGTCTTTATATCAATCCCAATTATATTTAGAGCAGGTAAAAGAATTTTGTGTAAAAATGAGGGAATCTAACCTTTCACTTACCAAAAAATTAGAACAAATTTTAGAAGATGACCTAGAACCTTCTTTTAAAGTAGCTAAAATAACCCAAGAAATTGATGATTATATTATCAAGCATACTGAAGATAAGCACACTGAAGATACTACCATAGCTAATTTAATAAATTACGGCCTAATTACCCGTAAATATCTTGAAGAAGCTTCAGAATTGATCAAGGTAAAAGAAGAATTTGAAGTTCTAGGCATACCCTCAGCATCAACGTCTAACAATAATTCCAAACGGGAAAAAACTGGAGATTATGCTAAATCTTCAAGCTTTTTTAAAAGATTTTTAACCAAAAAATCAGGTGAAAAGAAACTTTCTCACTCGACTGATGATAATACCTCTACTTCTGGTTTAAAGCTTGATGAATATAAGACATTAGAAACCCAGCGCTCATTATTAATCAAAACTAAAGCTACCGATACACTTTCACGTCCCAGCACCTCTCAGAATGAGGAAACTGAAACCAATTCGCAAGATTCACCGCCTAGTCCTAAAAGAAAACCTAAATAGAAGCTTTAGACAACAACTTACTCGGTTTGGACTTATTCTTTGCTTTTTATTAATATAAGCCATCACAAAAGAATGGGTAAACGTTTATGAGCGCGTCTATAACATCAGCAGAGGCTAATATTTACACTGTCAGCCGCCTCAATAATGAAGCGCGCTTCATATTAGAAGATACTTTTCCCTATGTTTTTGTCGAAGGTGAAATTTCTAACTTTTCTGCTCCACATTCAGGTCATTGGTATTTTTGCCTCAAAGATGCCGCTGCCCAGGTAAGGTGTTGTTTATTCAAAGGCCACCAGCGCAAATTGGGTTTTACTCCAAAAGATGGTGCGCACGTCTTAATTCGCGCTAAAGTCAGCCTCTATGAAAACCGTGGTGAATTTCAACTCATTGCCGAGCACATGGAAGAACGCGGTGAAGGCAAATTGCGTAAAGCGTATGAATTATTGAAAAAGAAATTAGAAGCAGCAGGATTATTTGCTGAAGCACATAAAAAAGCCTTGCCGCCCTTTCCTACTCGCATTGGGGTTGTCACTTCGGCAACCGGCGCAGCAATTAAAGATATTTTAACAGTATTAAAACGCAGACACCCCGCTATCCCTGTCATTATTTATGCTTCATTGGTTCAAGGTGCAACCGCTGCGCCTTCTATTGTAAACGCTATTCAAACAGCCAACAGACGTAAAGAATGTGATGTATTAATCGTAGGTCGCGGCGGTGGTTCCTTAGAAGATTTATGGCCGTTTAATGAAGAAATGGTGGCAAATGCCATTTATCAAAGTGATATTCCTATTATCAGCGCCGTTGGCCATGAAGTCGACTTTACTATCGCAGATTTTGTTGCGGATTTACGCGCGCCAACCCCTTCTGCTGCTGCAGAACTGGTTGCGCCAGATAAAGCAGATTTATTGCAAAGATTAATGCGCAGCAATCAAATATTAAATCGCTTTATCAATCAAAAACTCGCCAACCGCAAACAGCAAATAGGTTGGGTACAAAAACATTTACTTCAACAGCATCCTAAACGCCGCTTGCAAGAAAAAATGCAGCGCCTGGATTTTTGTGAATTAGCCTTAGTCCAATCTCAACAACGATTAATTCAAAATCGATTCGCTGCCTTACAAGTGTTAGAAAGCAAACTACAACAGCAACTACCTATTCATCGCATTGCTAAATTAGAAAACCAATTAAATCTATTAAGACAGCGTTTAAATAATGTCATTGCTATTAAACTCGCTAATCTTGAAACTCGTTTAGCCAATACCGCGGTGAAACTAGATACCCTAAGTCCTTTAGCTACCCTACAGCGTGGCTTTTCAATAGTATCAAAAAATGGTCAAATTATACGTAACAGCAAAGAAGTCATGCAAGGAGATAGGGTGAAAATCCAATTATTTGAAGGTTTATTACATTGTATTGTGGAATAAAAATACTCTATTTTTATTGAAGCCCTTGTTTCTGCAAACAATTTCACAATTCAATAGGGGGTATTCCTGGGTAGGCAAAACCCCTTAGAATTTTAGATAATAGTAGTACACCATTAGTTATTAACCCTCATATATTTAGTTCGACTTAATTAAGGAGACTGTTATGAAGGACAACCAACGCCCAGGCCAAAACCAACAACCAAAACCAGACCAACAAAGACAAGACCCACATCGTCAAGGCCAAAACCCAGGACAACAAAGACAAGATCAACGTCCAGGTCAAGGTCAACACCCAGGACAAAAAGATTTAAACAAAGATAGAAAATAAGTTTAATAACTTAATAAAGCGGGAGCATGTCTCCCGCTTTATTTTTATCGCTTACTCTTGGTTTTTCTCTTTTTACCTACCAATAATTTTGTCTTAGCAGATTTTTTACGCGGTATAGCTGCTTTTGGCTTTTTAGATGCTCGTTTTTTCAATTTGGCAACGAATTCTTTTTCAATTCGCTCAACTGCAGTAGAAAGCGCCTCACTCTTAACGCGTATGGCATTAATTAATTGGCGCTCAATGTCAGCAGCAACTTTTCCATACGTAGCAAGTTGCGTTTCCGCAATTTTACCATGCATATCACGCACTTTACCTGCTAGCTTAGCTTTGTAAGATTGACTCAATACTCGTATTTTCTTTAAAGCCAAACGTAACTGGTGGCGCGTTTTTTCCTCTTTTTTCTGTAACGCCTTCACTTGTTGCTTTAAGCGTTTCAGTAAAGCGGTATGGTCTTTGATCGCTGCCATTTAGCATCTCCTTATGCAGTTCGCTATCCTAAAAATAGGTTTAGCGTTAAGCAGCAGACCTTGCTTCTTCAATTAAATTACTGCCTGTCACGCTATCTAATAAGGAAATTAATTCTTGGACTTTACGACCGTGGTGTTCTTTTTCACTTTGTAAGCTAGCATTTTCATTTGCTAAACGTTGTACTTGATTACGTAATTCTTCTACTTCAGAAATTAAGGTAACCATTTTTTCTTCTAATCTTTGCAATAAATTTTCAGTCATAACGAGTCCTTAAAAGAGTGATTAATAAACCAGGGTTATATCATAGTACAAGTTTTTACTCAGAGTAAATGTTACTCATTCGTTTTTTGGAATAAACGCAACCGGCGTATTACTTTCTGATAAAGATAAAAATGCATAGTGTGGATAAGTGATTTCAAATAAAGTGTAATCAGGCAGATGCTTTTGTAATGCTGAAGCATAAATTTTACGTGTGATAAAGATAGTATTACTGGGTTTTTCTTTTAAAATAGGCCAAGCCAACATCAGCGTTTCGCTGGTTTGCAGCTGTCTTTGTGTGGGTCTAACGCCGTAATTTCGCACAGTAGGAG
Source organism: Gammaproteobacteria bacterium (assembly GCA_014132615.1). Classification (GTDB taxonomy): domain Bacteria; phylum Pseudomonadota; class Gammaproteobacteria; order DSM-16500; family DSM-16500; genus Aquicella. Next base: position 65,385 of record BMAH01000030.1, on the reverse strand, counting down.
CAAGATCTAAGTAAAAATTCAATTTACTTTCTGCATCCAACATGACCACATTCCACGATTCCCATGATTTTATTTGCGCAGCATTATGTTTTAATGCAGCTGAAAAACGATGGACGCCAAATTGAGAATAATACCAAGCAGGAAGCAGATCCACAGCAAGAAAGAGAAGAATAAAAGAAGCTGTTAAGGTGTAAAGCGTCCATTTTTTTCTAATCACTTGCGAAATAGGTTCAGATAAAATCCAGTCAGCTGTAAATAAAAGGGCAAAAGGGACAATAGGTAGTACGTAATAGCTGCGCCTTGATCCGCTTAAAGTAAAAAAAAGAAACAAAGCAAATACCATGTAACCCATCCAGCGCGCGTTCTTGTTAAGTGTCTTAGATTTAACGATGAAAGAAGCAACAGCGGGGATAAAAAAGAATGCCCAAGGCAGTAAGTAAACCGGTAGATAAACAAAATATGTATAAATAGGTCCCTGGTGATCAAATGGTTTGAAGAAACGCAAAATGTTTTCCCTGTATACCAAATACAAGCCATTTTGGTTATATACGTCATTATCAAAATACGCTGAAGCGGCGAAAGGAGCTAAATAGATAAGTAAAGCGGGAATGAGGCTTAAGAATAAAATTGGTTTTATATGCTGTTTGTAAGTGTTATTTACCATCATATCTATAAGTACAGCAAATAGCGGAACCACTGCACCAATTAAGCCTTTGCATAAACAAGTTAGCCCGATAATGATAAAAAAAATGGTGTAATCTAAAAATCCAGCCTGCTCTCTTTTAATAAAATACCAAGCAACAGCCAGCGTTGAGCCTGCTAAATTTAACATGTCAGCACTACTGACTCTTGCCCAAAATACAAAGTAGAAAGTGGTTAACAACAACCAGCCAGCTAACAATCCCAGGGGTTTATTGCTTAATGTTTTTCCTATTTGATAAGTGGACCATAGGGTAATGAGTGCTGCACACGCACTGGGCAGTCTTAGCGCCCAGGTATTAAAGTAGCCGGTTATTTTAACTAATAAAACAATTAACCAATAAGAAAGTAGCGGCTTATCATAGTAACGGTGTTCTCCCAAATAGGGATGCAAAAAGTCGTTGCGTAAGAACATGGCACTCACAATATCGGCCCAACGATGCTCTTGTGTCCAAATTTCTCGGCTGCCTAAGCAAGTAAAAATAATGAGAAATGAAGCAAGTAATAAATAGCGAAATTTGGCCTTGGGCCCCCATAACATAGCTATTATATTGCTTGCGTGCATTTTTATGGATATCCATTTAATTATAAGCCGGGCAATTGTACCTACTTAATACAAAAATTTATAGACAAATTCTAGCTAATCGCTTATAAAAACTTAAGGTTTTTACTGGAGAATAGCGCATGTATAAAGGCAGTATGGTGGCATTAGTAACCCCTATGCATGAAGACGGGTCTCTAGATAAACTCTGCATTCAAGAATTGGTTGAATGGCATATTGCTGAAGGAACTAAAGCGATTATAGCGGGCGGCACAACGGGCGAATCTGCCACCTTGGAACCTAGTGAACAATTAGAATTAGTTTCCTTAGTAGTGAAGCAGGCTGCTGGCAGAATTCCAGTGATAGCAGGTACAGGCACCAACTCTACACGCACAACCATTAAATTAACGCAAAATGCAAAAACAGCAGGGGCAGATGCGTGTCTAGTAGTAACACCTTATTACAATAAACCGACTCAACAGGGATTATACGAGCATTACAAAGCAGTTGCGGAGGTAAGTGAGTTACCGCTGATTTTATATAATGTACCTGGAAGGACTGCTTGTGACTTACTTCCAGAAACAATAGAAAAATTGGCTAAACTCAAAAACATTATTGGCATTAAAGAAGCAACAGGCAAAATAGAAAGAGCGCAAGAAATTACCCGCCGTTGTGGAAAAGAATTTGCTATATACAGTGGTGATGATGCAACAGCTTTAGCTTTAATGCAAAATGGCGCCATCGGTATCATTTCAGTAACAGCGAATGTTGCGCCTAATAAAATGAATGCAATGTGTGAAGCACTATTATTAGGTAATCATGAATTAGCATCTAAACTCAATGCAGATCTTATGTTATTGCACACGCGTTTATTTTTAGAATCTAATCCTATTCCAACTAAATGGGCATTACATGTAATGGGTAAAATCCCTGCTGGTATACGCTTACCGCTATTACCTCTGGACAATAGGTATCATCAAGAGGTAAAAGAGGCGATGCAAAAAGCTGGAGTATAAATTCTTATGAAACTAGTTAACTGCTTAACCCTTTTATTATTGAGCATCTTTTTAGCAAGCTGCACTTCTCCTTCTTTTAATAATAAGGACAAACAATACTTAACCGCCATCAGCGTACCGCCTATGCGTATCCCGCCAGGTATCTCATCGGATGCTTTTCAAAGCAAATATCCTGTCTCTAATCACCGCTATGCAACTTCACCCGATGTTGGCACTGTACCACCAGGTTTAACGGATAATCAGCTATAATTTAACTAGCAACCCGCTTAGGACTAGGTATAATCAGCAACCAAAGGAGAGGTACCGAAGCGGTCATAACGGCGCCGACTCGAAATCGGATGGGGAGTTTAACCTCCCACGAGGGTTCGAATCCCTCCCTCTCCGCTGTTTACTTCATCAATTCGCAATGCCCTTTCTTTTAACTTCCTTCGTATATAAGAAGTCACTGGCTTATCGTAAAATTTATAAAATAAATAACCTATCCATAAAGAAAAAATAAAAATTAAGAAAACAAACACGGTGTATCTTGTTGCTAATAATGCTTGACTGCCAATATTGGCGTAATGCGCTAATCTGAATAAAAGAGATTGAGTTAAGTGATGGGTTAGGTATATTGGATAAGAGGCTAAACCTAAAGTAACCAATAAGCTTGGGCAGCGAATTTTTTTTATAAACTCCATTTTTACTAATCCAAGAATGCAGAAAAAAGAAGATAAGGTATATAGCAATGTAGTCTGCATGGTAGATAATAATTGGTTACTAAAAACATCTATCGCGCCAGTTACTATTAATCCTGATAAACCAAGGATGGTGCTCACAATAGGCATGAAGTAATGTCGGTCTTGCCATTTACTTAAAATATAAGCGATGAAACAACCGAATATTAACTGGCCATTACAGGTATCGCATAGGAATTTTATAAAGTAAGAAGAAGAGTGAATGTAGTTTGCATTAAATAGAATTACTGCAAATAACCAAACTGCAAATACTACTATACCTAGCCTCACATTTATCATGAAGAATGAAAAAATAAGGTAAAAAATAATTTCAAATTGCATAGTCCAAGCGACTAATACAATAGAATTATCTGGGTAATTAATTAGAAAAATATTTTTAATGAAAGACGTCCATGTTAATTGTAACGTCATTAAATGAGAATCCACTGTATTGGTATTTAAACGTGATCTTAAATAAACGTAAGAAAGTGTAACAATAAATAGAATTAGCCAATACGTGGGGAAAATGCGTGTTATGCGTTTAGCAAAATAATCTTTAATGCTGGGATAACCTCTTCCCATGTCATCCCAGTGCGCATAACACATGATGAATCCACTTAAGACAAAGAAAAAAATAATGGCAGCGCGCATGCAAGGAAAATCAAAGGAAAAAAATTCAAAACCTAACCAAAATTTTGAATCTATGGCGATGTGATTAATAATAACGAGTGACGTTGCTATTGCACGTGCAACTTCTATTGATTCTAATTTCCCAGCTTTTTGCACACTTCATCCTTGAATGTTATAATTTGTCTATCTAAAGCAAGTTATCCCAACAGTATGTCCACCTTGCCATTCTACTTTAGTACCTAAAGGCAAAGGAAAATTGGTAAACCCATGGCCTATCCCTTGCACTTGAGCAACCGGAATATCAGCATTTTCTGCAAAACGCCTTAGCACTGGCTCTATCAATGAACTACCATCTGGCTCATTACCATTAAGAAAATCTCCAAATAAAATCGCTTTCGCACCTTTAAATAAGCCTGCTTGTAATAAATGCTCCAATATACGATCAACTCTATAAGCACGTTCACCGATTTCTTCTATAAAAATAATTTTATTGCTTGGCTCCATTTGCCAAAGCGTAGCGATACTAGTTTGCAATAAACTGAGATTACCACCAGTAATGCTTGCTATAAATTTTTCGTCTTTTTTTGCTAAGGAATTAAGTGGTGAGGCTTGATAATGAATTTCTTTCTTTTCTCCAAACAACATTGCTTTTACTGCAGCAATAGAATCAGGAGAAAATTTATCTACTGCCAATGCGCCATGAATAATTGGCCAATGCCATTGCTGTTGTAAATATAAATTTAATGCGGTGATGTCGCTCATGCCTAAAAATATTTTTGCTTGAAACACAGGCGTTACTTTTGCTAATGATGGAATTAAACGCATAGAGCCATAACCACCTCTAGCGCAAATGATAGCTTTAGTATCAGGATTTTTTAGCGCACGCTGTAACGAAGCGAAACGTAATTCATCTGTGTTTGCACATAAAACATCGTCACCAAAAATATCTGATGGGATTACGCAAGTTAATTCCCATGAAATTAATAAATCTTTAATGTCATGCAAATGCTTATCCGTGCAACGTGATGCGGGCGCAATAATTTCAACGCTATCGCCTGGCTGTAATATAGGCAGTTTTTGCATACTTCCACCTTTTATATTTCATTCGACAACCATTAACTATCATTAATGACTATGATAATTTACAGGGCGAAATTTATAAAACTATAAGGAAATATAATGAGAACGCAAGCATTTTTTAGAACAAAGACTCAAGATTTAACTAAAAATCAGATATTTTTTGCAGTAGGTGAACCCTTACTCATTTCTGCTCCAAGAAGCCGTTGGCATACACTACAAAACTATCTTTTTGGCGTAGGATATGATGCTTTATACATTAATTTTAGATCGTCAATTCCACAGGAAGAAATCAAGCAATCTTTCCCTAAAAATGGAACTATCAAACTTTTTCTTTCACAAGAAGATGCTTTAGTTTATGCCCGCTTTTTACGTAAAATTATAAAAGCAGAATCTGATAGCTATGAAGCTAATACTTATTATCAACCCGCCATCTTTACTGTTAAATGTGCAATCACCATTAGAGAAAGCTTAGTTAAAGAAATAATAAATATAAATCAAAATAGTGAGAGTGATTGTCTATCAGGTGATCATGAAGTGGCGTTTTTCAATGTAGAAAGAGAAAATGTGATTCCTCAATATGGAATGGTTAAAGTAGAAGACGATTACCTTAAAGATAATGAAGGCAAAGTTACTAATAAAGTCAATTACCGTGAGTACCCGGGAGTTACGTTTAAACAAACTAATGAACCGCGCACTACTTGCCAACCGCAATAAAGAGCTATAAAACATTCGCTGCATAGACATGCAGCGAATGAATTCGCTTTTTTACAGTTTCATCTAAATCGCCAGACTCCTTTACACCGATTGCTTTAGCATCTGCACTGAATGTATCATGCGGGCATTGCATTTAAATCGGTAAAAACACCAATCCCTTACTCTGAGTGAGAATAATGATGGAAAAAATTGATCAATTAATTCATGCAAAATGGATGATTACCTGTGAAGATGAAAACCAAATACTTGAAAATCATGCTTTAGCTATTAAAGATAAAAAAATTATAGATATACTTCCTAGTGATAAAGCCAAAACAATGTATCAAGCGACTAATACACAGGAATATAATACCCACGTTATCACACCTGGTTTAATCAATAGCCATACTCACATAGCAATGAATATATTTCGCGGGCTAGCTGATGATTTAGAATTAATGGATTGGTTAAATAATCATATTTGGCCTGCAGAAGGAAAATGGGTAAGTGATGAATTGGTTTACGATGCTTCATTGCTTGCTATGGCTGAGATGATACGAAGCGGCACCACTTGCTTTAACGATATGTATTTCTTTTTAGGTGCGACCGCAAAAGCGGCAGAATTAGCTGGCATGCGTGCACACATTGGTATGACTGTCATTGATGTTCCTACCGCATGGGCTAAAACACCGGATGAATATTTTGCTAAAGGTTTAGAATTTTATCATCAATATAAAAATCATGAATTAATAACACCCACTTTAGCACCACACTCTACTTATACAGTGTCATTAGATAATTTACGCAAAGTCAATGAATTGTCTAATGAATACGGTTTAAAAATAAATATCCACTTACAAGAAGCCCCATCTGAAGTCGAGCAATCTTTAGCACAATATCAAAAACGTCCTTTACAACGTTTACACGATATTGGCATGGTAAGCCCGAATTTAATTGCTATCCATATGACTCAAATTAATGAAGATGATATGGATATTTTAGAAGCGACTCGGCCTCACCTAGTGCATTGTCCTGAGTCAAACATGAAATTAGTAAGTGGTGCTTGTCCAGTAGAGAATTTGCATCGTCACGGCATTAATGTGGCTTTAGGTACAGATGGCGCAGCAAGTAATAATGATTTAGATATGTTTGGTGAGATGCGTACCGCTGCCTTTCTTGGCAAAATGACCGCTCACGATCCTAAAGCAGTTTGCGCATTACATACGTTAAAAATGGCTACCCTAGCCGGTGCAAAAGCGTTAGGCATTGACCATTTAACTGGCTCACTTTCTGTTGGTAAATGCGCCGACTTTATTGCTATCAACTTAGAAGAAATTGAAACCCAACCTCTCTACCACGTTGTATCTCAATTAGTGTATGCCACCCCCAGAAGCCAGGTAACCGATGTGTGGGTTGCAGGTAAGCAATTACTTAAAAATAGAGAATTGCTAACCTTAGATAAAAAAGAAATTATAAAAAAAGCGCAAGTTTGGGGTAAAAAGATAAAAAACTAGGTATAATGCCAGGCTATTTTAAGATAAGCAGGCTAAGTTTGCTTGCAACTTATTGATTTAAATTAAGATTATTTGCATGAGGAGTTAATATGCCAATTGAAAGAACACTATCCATCATTAAACCCGATGCCGTTGCTAAAGGCGTAATAGGTGAAATTATTAGCCGCTTTGAAAAAGGTGGATTGCGTGTTGCTGGCGCAAAAATGCTACATTTAACCAAAAACCAAGCTGAACAATTCTATGCAGTACACTCAGCCCGTCCTTTCTTTGCAAGCTTAGTTAGCTTCATGAGCTCAGGCCCAGTCTTAGTACAAGTATTGGAAGGTGAAAATGCGATTGCACGTAACCGTGAAATCATGGGCGCCACCAATCCTAAAGATGCAGCACCTGGCACTGTACGCGCGGATTTTGCTGATTCCATTGATCACAATGCCGTACACGGTTCAGATGCGCAAGACACAGCAAAACAAGAAATCGCTTTCTTCTTTAAACCAGAAGAAATTATGGCTTTCGTTGCTGAAAGTGAGCTTGCCTAAATGACTTCTTCGCCGACAGCAAAAGTAAATTTACTCGGTTTAGATAAAGAAGCGTTAAAAGCTTTTTTTGTCTCTGTCGGCGAAAAACCTTATCGTGCTGATCAAGTATTAAAATGGATACACTTTAATGGTGTCGCTGATTTTCATGCAATGACTAACATCAGCAAACTTTTACGTGAAAAATTAAGCGAAATAGCAACCATCACTGTGCCTGACATTATTTATGAAAAAGCAGCAAGCGATGGCACTTATAAATGGTTACTCAAATTATACGATGGCAATTGTATAGAAACCGTTTACATTCCTGAAAAAACCCGCGGTACTTTATGCATTTCTTCACAAGTAGGCTGCATATTAAATTGTGACTTTTGCTCCACAGGCAAACAAGGTTTTAATCGCAATTTAACAACGGCTGAAATCATTAGCCAATTATGGGTCGCAGTACGTAAATTATCCCAATTAAACGGCGTGCACGATCATGCTGTCACGAATGTTGTGATGATGGGCATGGGCGAACCCTTGCTTAATTTTGATAATGTCCTACCTGCACTGCGTATCATGTTAGATGATTTTGGTTACGGTTTATCAAAACGCCGCGTTACGGTAAGTACTGCCGGTGTAGTACCCGTTATGTATCAATTACGCGATGCAATTGATGTTGCTCTCGCTGTTTCTTTGCATGCACCTAATGATGAATTGCGTAATAAAATTGTACCTCTCAATAAGAAATACCCTTTACAAGAATTAATGGCTGTTTGCAGAGAGTATTTTAAAGAAGACAAACGCCGCTCTATTACTATGGAATATGTCATGTTAGCGGGTGTGAATGACACGCCAGAACATGCGAGACAATTAATACGTTTATTAGCTAATGTTAGAGCTAAGATGAACTTAATCCCCTTTAATCCTTTCCCTCATGCAGACTACGAACGCTCTGATATGGATACTATCCTTCGTTTTAGGGATATATTAATGAAAGCGGGCATTAATACGACAATAAGACGTACTCGCGGTGATGATATTGATGCCGCTTGTGGCCAATTAGTCGGCCAAGTCAAAGACAAAACACGCCGTCATGAACGCTATTTGCGTAATGCTAATGCAAAACAAGCCAATTCTAGCAAAGAGAAGCAAGAAGTCGCCTAAAAAGTGATTGGCGAGAACTTGTTCTCATCATATGATTAATGTCAGAACCGTATCATTAACAAGGACGTGACGTTCTATGACAGATCAATCTATTCAAACAGATGCAAAATCCCCCTCTTTTTCTTCGCGCTTACAGGCCGCAAGGGAAGCACAAGGGTTAGAAAGAAAAGACGCAGCCAAGCAATTACGTCTTAATGAAAAAATCATTATCATGATGGAAAAAGATAAATATACCCCTGATTTGCCTATTACTTTCATTCGTGGTTACTTACGCGCTTACGGCAAGTTGTTGCAAATTCCTGAACATGAAATTAAAAAAGCCTTAGACAGCATTAAACATGTGCCTGCCACCGCCTCTTTATCACCTCTTTTGACTTCCTCCCAAGCATTGAATCAGCCTAATCATTTTATGCAGTGGTTTACTTATTTAGTGGTATTAGGTCTATTAGCTTTAGTAACCATGTGGTGGTATACCAATTCCAACCCTATCCTTCCTACTGTGATGGAAAGCCAACTCAATCCACTCCCGGAAAATATAAATAAACAATCTGAATCAACTTTAGCAACCGCAGCTCAAACTCCAACTTCTTCTGCACCAACACAAGAAAATAGTCTGGACAGCAATGAAAAAATGTCCAATCATACTAGCCCTGCTATGCAAACAGCCTTAGTGAGAAAGCCTGTTGCGCGTACAGAAGCACGCAGAAATACTGCGGAAAATGAAGATGATGACGACGATGACGATGATAATAATAATTCTGACTAGGAGAGAGGCGTGACTGAAATAATCCAAGCTGTACGTGGCATGAATGACATTCTTCCATCTGAGACTTATGAATGGCAATATGTTGAACACATCATGCGTCAGCTTTATCAAAGTCATGGCTATCAAGAAATTCGCTTTCCTATTGTTGAAAAAACAGAATTATTTAAACGCTCTATTGGTGAAGTCACCGATATTGTTGAGAAAGAAATGTATACTTTCTTGGATCGCAATGAAGAAAGTTTAAGCCTAAGACCTGAAGGCACCGCCTGTTGCGTTAGAGCTACACTAGAACACGGTTTATTGCATAATCAAATTCAACGCCTTTGGTATGCAGGACCGTATTTTAGACATGAAAGACCACAAAAAGGGCGTTACAGGCAATTTCATCAATGCGCCGCTGAAGTATTTGGTTTAGCAGGACCTGATATTGATGCGGAAGTTATTTTACTCTCTGCTGCTATTTTTGAAAAACTAGGTTTAAGTAACAATGTAACTTTGCAAATCAATTCGCTAGGTACTTTTGCAGCAAGACAACAATATCGCGAACATTTAGTCGCTTATTTCACTAACCATAAAGCTGACTTAGATGAAGATAGCTTGCGTCGCTTGGATAAAAATCCATTACGGATTTTAGATAGTAAAAATCCTGCTATGCGTCAAGTTATAGAGAATGCGCCTAAGCTTTTGGATCATCTAGATGAAGAATCATTAGCTCACTTTGCTACTTTGCAATCCTATTTAAAACAGGCAGGCTTACGTTTTGAAGTTAATCCTTGCTTAGTACGCGGATTAGATTATTACAGCCGCACCGTCTTTGAATGGGTAACCGATAAATTAGGTGCACAAGGCACCGTGTGTTCAGGCGGTCGTTACGATGGTTTAGTTGAACAATTAGGCGGCAAACCGACACCTGCATTGGGTTTTGCATTCGGGATGGAACGCTTAATATTACTATTACAACAAGTTCAGCCCACAAGTATAGCTAATAGCCAATTACATGTTTACCTTATGACAGACAGTGATACTTCATTTGCCATAGGCTTAAAACTAGCCAATTACTTACGCAGCCAAGTATCAGGATTAAATATATTGCTGCATTGCGGAGGCGGCAGCCTTAAAAATCAATTTAAAAAAGCAGATAAAAGCGGTGCAGAGTACGCGATTATTATAGGCGAAGAAGAAGCTAAAACTGGCTTAGTTTCATTAAAAAATTTGCGAAAAGAAATGCCGCAGCAAACTTTAGATGAAGATAAATTAGCCGAGTATTTAAAGCTGCATGTTTCCAAAAAAGGATGATTCCATCGCAGCAAGAAATCTGTTTTAATACCAACCTTAAAGAGACGGCTACTCGAGGATTCACCCTTGACTGATTACTTAACGGAACAAGAACAGATAGAGATACTGAAAAACTGGATTAAACAGTACAGTCTGGTCATTTTAGCAGGTGTGCTTATAGCTGTAGCGGCTATTACAGGTTGGCGGTATTGGCAGCAACGTCAGACAAAAATTATCCATCATGCCTCTGCTGTCTATGACGAAATGTTAACCAAACGAGCGCAAAACGAGCCCGCTGCAACCTTAGTACAAGCCCAAAAATTATTTGATCATTATTCCCAAACCACCTACGGCCAAATGGCAGCTTTTATGCTAGCAAGAGATGCAATTACTCAAAAAAATTATGCCGATGGTGAAAAATATTTAAAATGGGTATTAAAGAAAAGTAGCACCGCTTCCATACGTGAAATAGCTCGCATACGATTAGCGCGAATTTACATTGCGATGAATCAATCTGAGCAAGCACTCACTACGTTAGAAAAAGTTGAAGATAAAACATTTAATGGTTTGATTGAAGAAGTAAAAGGTGATGCTTACGTTTCTATGCATAATACAACGCTTGCCCGTCGTGCTTATAAACAAGCTTTGGATGATTTACCTAATGCAGAAACCGTTAGACCTTTACTACAAATGAAATACGATAACTTAGCGACCACATGAAGAATAGAATGAAAATAAAACATCATATTTTTTTATGCAGCGCCATTGCGTTGCTTTTAACGAGCTGCAGTGGATTTTTTGATAAAGACAATACCCCTTCTCCTAGTGCACTGAAACCTATTAAAACAGAAGTTAGACCTCGTTTACTTTGGTCTAGCAAAGTAGGAACAGGTACGGATGGGCAGTATTTAAAATTAAGCCCTACTGTCACTGCTAATGCTATTTATACTAGCGATACGGATGGCATAGTGACCGCTGTTACTAAAGAATCAGGTAAGCGTATATGGCAAATTAAAAGCCAAGTTCCCGTCATTAGCAGCCCGGGTGTGGGTGAAGGACTGGTTGTTGTAGGCAGCCGTCGAGGCGATATTGTCGCATTAGATCAAAATACAGGTGGCGTGCGCTGGAAAACCTCTATTCCTGGTGCCATTTTAGCCACTCCCGCTGTGCAGCACAGAGTTGTCGTAATTAAAACCATAGATGGCCAAGTAAAAGGCTTATCCACAGAAACTGGCGAAGTCGATTGGTCTTATAAGCACTTAGAACCCAATATGATTTTACGCGGAGCTAGCGCACCTTTAATTCGTGGACAAGATGTGGTCGTTGGTTTTGCTAGCGGTAATTTAGCTAAATTAAGCTTACAAGATGGGCGTCTGTTTTGGATACAGCCTATTGCTACGCCTGAAGGGGCTTATTCTATCGATAGAATGATAGATATAGATGCCAACCCTATTCTCTACGGACAACATATTTACGCGGCCACCTATCAAGGCAATATTGCCTCCTTAGATTGGACTAGCGGCAAAATTTTATGGTCTCATGACTTATCTTCTTATACAGGCATGATAGCTGATAGTCATTCTGTCTATGTCTCAGATGCAAATAGCTTAGTTTGGGCATTTGATACCACCACTGGTGATGTCAGATGGAGTAAAAATGAATTAGCCTACCGCGTGGTTAGCGGTCCGGCAATAATGGGCAGGTATATTGTGCTAGGTGATGCTGAAGGGTATCTCCACTGGATGGATAAATACGACGGGCACTTGGCAGGACGCATTTCAGCAGGATCGCCAATTTATGCATCGCCAATTGTTGAAAATAATGTATTATACGCCATGACTGCTAAGGGCTACCTATTAGCTTACACAATATAAACGCTTAAGAATCAATACTATGCTGCCAGTTGTTGCCATTGTTGGCCGACCTAATGTCGGCAAATCGACTCTATTTAATCGACTTACCCGAACTCGGGATGCAGTTATTTCTGCTTATCCAGGCACTACCCGCGATAGACAATTTGGCGAAGTGAAATTTAATGATAAGCGTTTCATCATCATTGATACCGGTGGTATCACCGAAGAAACGGATGAAATAGGTAAATTAATTACCAAGCAAGCATTACAGGCTATAGACGATGCTGACAAAGTATTATTTGTTATCGATGGCAAAGCGGGTGTCACCCCTGAAGATCAAGCGATTGCCGACACCTTAAGACGCTCTGGCAAACCTTTAGTGCTTGCTGTTAATAAAACAGAAGGACTAGACCCTAATGTTAGCGTAGCTGATGCTTACGAACTAGGCATCCCTGCTCCACAGCCTATTGCTGCTGTGCACGGCTCAGGGATTAGTGGTTTAATCGAAAAATTATTTCCAACTGAAGATAAAGCAGCAGAAGAATCTGAGCAAGGAACAGATGAGTCACCTCATTCTATCAAATTAGCGATAGTTGGTAGACCCAATGTAGGTAAATCGACTTTAACTAATCGTATGCTAGGCGAAGAACGCGTGATTGTGCACGATTCACCAGGTACAACACGCGATAGTATTTACATCCCCTTAGAACGCTTTGGCAAACATTACACACTAATAGATACAGCAGGTATTCGTAAGCGCAAAAAAGTAAATGAGTTACCAGAAAAATTTTCTGTAGTAAAAACCTTGCAGTCTATAGAAAACACCAATGTCGTTCTTTACGTAATTGATGCGCGCATAGGTGTTTCCGAACAAGATTTAAAATTATTCGGCTTTATTCTTGAATGCGGTAAAGCATTAGTGATTGCCGTTAATAAATGGGATGGTATGGATCAATCTGCAAGAGACTATGCCAAAGCAACCATTGATAGACAACTCGACTTTGTGCGCTTTGCGCGCGTACACTTTATTTCTGCTTTGCACGGCTCAGGCGTGGGAAATTTATTTGATTCCATCAATGAAGCTTATGAGTCAGCCACTAAAAAACTCTCTACTCCTATTTTAACTCGCTTATTACAAAAAGCCGTTGATACACATCAACCACCCTTAGTACAAGGCAGACGAGTTAAATTGCGCTATGCACATCCAGGTGGTCATAATCCTCCTTGTATAGTTATACATGGAAATCAGTTAAATGCATTGCCTGACAGTTATAGACGGTTTTTAGCTGGATTCTTTCAGGAAAAATTAGGACTACATGGTACGCCAGTATTAATTGAATTTAGAACTAGCGATAATCCTTACGCAAAATAATTATTTCTATATTGCTATCTTGATGAAACATTCTATTTCATCAAGATTTTTATGCTCGAGTAAAGATAGGCTCTCGACCTGCTCTAACCATGATTTCCACACAAGGACCGACAAGGAAATTTTCACTACTGTCTGGATTAATGATTTGATTTTTAATCGCATCATATTTAAATTTATATGCTCCGTATTCTTTACCGTCTGCATATATTTCACTACCATCGCTTGATTTACTAATTAAATGGTAAACAATGGAGTTATCGCCGCTACAAATATTGCCGGTATTATCAGAATAAGTAGTCACTACGTTATATTCATCTGCCCTATTTCCCTTCATGATTGAAATAGTGTAAATAGAGTCATAAACCTTACCTTTATCTTCCCATCGCCAATTACCCACTATTTTATCCGTGCTTGGCATGTATTTAGGATCATAAAAAACATAAGTATTTTGATAACGTGTGATTAATGTAACGCTATGTTTAGTATCATCTCGCACAACATGCTCGCCAGTTATACACTCAAAAGAAATATTAGAAGTTGCACTACACATATCAGTGCTGCTGCTACCGCCAGAAAAAGTATAATTAATACTGTAAGTTTGCTGAGGCGCAGAACTTTTAGAAATAGTTAATTTATATAAATTAACCCCATCAAAATTATGCCATTCTTGAATAAAAGGATCTTCAGGTTGTATGTTTTTTGCAGTTGATACTGATGCAATGCTCGCTAAAATGATAGATAGTATGAATCGCTTGTTAATCATTTTAAATCCAATGGGTAACAATAAGGTCATACATATTAACACGTTCTCTTGTGGCTTTACATTTTATTACTTGATGCGTCATTTGAAGGTGATTTTATATGTATAAAATCGTCTAACTCATCTTCATCTTCATCTTTGCCGCTAACATAAATAGGCGTAGTTTCAATAAGTTCATACTTATCAAGCAATCTAAGAGTACGACCATTTTTCTGACCTTTCTCTTTCACAAAATCATTAATAACTTCTTTTAATTCTATTACTTTATTTTTTACCGATGAATTTTTATGCAAGACACATTGCAATTCCTCAATTAAACTTTGCCTAGCTGCCCCAGCCATTTTCGTTTTTTTGAATAATGCCATACTGTTTATAAAAGAAAATTGTTTAATGCAAAAGGTTTTAACTAAATTCAAATAAGCTCTATCCGCAATCCTTACACGTGGAGGATTTTTAATTCCATTTTCATTTGCCACTCTCTCAACGATTAAATCCATTATTTCAATAGGTAAATGTGCTATATTTAATGCTTGCGATTCATCTCTATCTTGAAGAGCTCTACTGCTTGACCTCAATAATTCGATTAAAGCGACCTTAGTGTTGGTAATAGAATTTTTAATTTCATCTATTATTTTTTGACGTGCACTTTGATCCTTAGCTTTTAGCATGCCTTTAATTAATTTTTTTAATAAATGATTACCTGTTAATTTCACTTTATCTAATAATGAATCAATTGAAATTATGTGATTACTAGATACTAAACAATCTAAGCAACCCTTTTCTAAAAGGGCAATTACAACTTCAATTTGATTTTCTTCAATGGCACTAACAAGCGCATCTAAATGGCCGCTTGTAGGAGTGGGATTGTAATGCTTTGCAAGCACCAATACACAACCCCAGTGTTTTAACATGGCAGCTAGATGAATGGGGGTGTAAAATGGAGCATTTTCTGCTGATTTACATACTTTTACTCGTTTACATAAGTAAGATAATGCAGCGGGTTGATTGTTTTTTACAGCAGTAATTAAATGCTCAGTATTAATATCAAATCTCTCTTCACCTAAATGTAATCTTTCTTCTTTAGCGATTATCTGTATTACAAAATCGACACTAAGATATTCCACCATATCCAATCGATTATCTAAAATAGCATAATGAATGGCAGCATCACTGTCTGATGTTAAACGCTCACTAGGCGATCTAAGCGTAATTAATTCTTTAATAAGCTTCCATTGTTTAGCTTTAGCAGCAGCCAAGAAAGGAGTGACCCCCTCATTATTTTTTCTTTTAATAGATAAGTTATCTCTGTCTATTAGCATCTCTATTAATTCAACATTTCCTCTTACTGCAATATGGTGCAATATTGTATTTCCTTTATCATCAGACAATCTTAGAATGTCTGAGTCAAAATGCAGAATAAAATCATCCACTGTTGTTTTATAAGCTTTAACTTCCCCAACTGCTAAAAATAGGGCTTTTTTACATTTACTTATATACTCTGGATCTGCTTCGTTTTTGAGTAATAACTGAACTAATGTCCAATCTTTTCTGAATAGTGCTAAATCAAACGCGGTATGATCTTGCTCTACGATATGTTGCTTAAAAGATAAATTTTTAAAATTTCTTGCAGCCGTCACCACGTATTCTGCATCCGCACCGAATGAATATAATAATTTTGCAATTTCAACACGATGCCACTTCACTGCTTCATATAAGCAGGATTTATTTTCGGGCAAATTCAAAAAAAATTTCTTATTTTTCTCTTTTTTTAAAATCGCCTTAACTGCGGCAAGATTATCCTGTTCAATTGCTTCAATTAAGCTAATTTCGCCATTATTCTGTATAGTTGAAGCTTGCCTCAACATGATATGAGCTCGAATTAAAAGGGAATAGAGATAAGTATAAATTAGTCATGAAACTAATTAATTAAGATTGCCTTAAAATTGAACAAATACCTGAGTATTTGGCTGATTTTTAAAGTTTAAGGCTGGAGAGTTAACCTCCCTAACGCGGCAGCTATTAGCGTTAGGGATGAGATTAATCTCTAAAATTGATAAATTGCAGAGGTAAAGCCACTTTTGCTTCGCGTAATTTTGCTATAACTTCTTGTAAATCATCGCGTTTTTTTCCAGTGACGCGTATTTGATCGCCTTGAATAGCCGCTTGCACTTTAGCTTGCGTATCTTTTATCAGTTTTACTATCTTCTTGGCATTATCACTATCAATGCCTTGCTTAACCTCAATTATCTGCTTTGCTTCATTTAAATTCGTGCTGATTTCTTTATAATCAAATGAGCGTATATCAACCTGGCGTTTTGCCAATTTATTGCGCAAAATCTCATCTACCTGCTTTAGCTGGAAGTCAGTGGGAGCAATTAAGGTAATTTTATCCTTACTTAATTCCAATCTTGCGTTGGTATCTTTAAAATCAAAACGCGTTGTTACTTCCCGGTTAGCCTGATCTACCGCATTACTAACTTCATGCTGATCAATGGTTGAAACGATGTCAAAAGACGGCATGATGCTTCTCCAATAACAGTTAGCCTAGATGGGCGATAA
Organism: Gammaproteobacteria bacterium; assembly: GCA_014132615.1. Classification (GTDB taxonomy): domain Bacteria; phylum Pseudomonadota; class Gammaproteobacteria; order DSM-16500; family DSM-16500; genus Aquicella. Next base: position 48,229 of record BMAH01000030.1, on the reverse strand, counting down.
TCTAACACGCTTATTAAATTGACACTACTCTAGGATAAACCTTGACAGTACTTCTACCTATTACTACGATGCATTGCTAATCAACGTGAGATGAATTACATGCCTTTAGAGTCTATACGCGCCTTAGTAAAAGAAGACTTGGAGTCCATAGACCAATTTATAATTTCGCAATTGGAATCCAATATTCCTTTAATTAGGGAAGTACTGGAATATGTCTTAACATGTGGCGGCAAACGTATACGGCCTTTAATCTTGCTATTAAGCGCTAAGGCATTGGCACACGGGGGTAAGCACCACGTTGATCTTGCAGCTGTTATTGAATTAATACACACAGCTACCCTATTACACGATGACGTGGTTGATAGCTCTACGTTAAGACGCGGCCATAAAACAGCGCATATGATTTGGGGAAGTAATACTAGCGTATTAGTGGGCGACTTTCTTTATTCACGTGCCTTTCAAATTGTCGTTAATTTATCCCACCAACCTATACTGAGTATTTTTGCACAGGCAACGCATTACATTGCTGAGGGTGAAATTTTGCAATTAGTCAATTGCAATAATCCCGATACAACAGAAACTTTTTATTTTGATATCATTCAGCGTAAAACAGCGAAATTATTTGAAATTGCTTCGCAATTAGGCGCTATGCTCGCTTCACCTAACCAAGATCATATTGAAGCACTACGCGTTTACGGCTTGCATTTAGGGCTTGCTTATCAATTAATTGATGATGCGCTAGATTATAGTGTATCACCTGAACAGACTGGTAAAAATATTGGCCAAGACATTGCTGATGGCAAAACCACTCTCCCTCTCATTCAAGCTATGCGTAAAAGTAAAGGCGCGGATCTCGCATTGTTACGCGAAGCAATAGAAAGCGGTTCTGCTAAAAATTTGAAGGCCATATTAGGAATTATTGAATCGACTGATGCTATAAAATACACTGCCGATGCAGCAAAACAGCATGCGCAACTAGCAAAAGATGCATTAAAACCTCTCCATGCTTCACCATATAAGCAAGCGTTAGAAACATTAAGTGATTTTGTGGTAGATAGAACGTACTAAACCTTCATCGGGGTGTGGCTCAGCCTGGTAGAGCGCTGCCTTCGGGAGGCAGATGTCGCAGGTTCAAATCCTGTCACCCCGATAAAATAAGCTGAAAACCGCTTCTTTAATGTTCTCATTTTTTGTACAATAGCCGCATGTCAAAACGTAAACCTATATTACAACAAATTGCCATCGATCTATTGGTACGCGGCAAATATCAGCCTAGACAGCATTTCGATGCCGATAAACTACGCGAATTAGCAGCCTCTATTCAAAGCACAGGCGGCTTGCTGCAACCTATCGTCGTACGTCCAACGGCAGGTGGAAAATATGAAATTGTTGCAGGTGAAAGACGTTGGCGCGCGGCTCAAATCGCAGGCTTAAGCGATGTCAGCTGCTTAGTCTATCCCTACTCCGATGAACAAGCATTACAAGCATCCATCATTGAAAACATTAGCCGTGCTGATTTAAATCCTATTGAGGAAGCCCAAGCTTATCAGCGCTTAATAGATGAATTTAATTATTTACATGAAGAAATCGCAGCTTCTGTAGGTAAATCACGTGTTGCAGTTACAAATTCGCTACGATTGCTGAAATTAGATTCCAAAATCCAAGACTGGTTAAAAACGGGGGATTTAACAGAAGGTCATGGGAAAATCTTAGCGGGTCTCACACGCGAACAACAAATCGAATTAGGTACGCTTTGCGTAACAAAGGGATGGAATGTAAGAAAGATGGAAGCGGAGGCTAAAAAATTGCAACAAGCGTCTGCCTTTGCTTCTAATCCTTATAGCGATGCAAACACTAAGCATTTAGAAATAGCTTTATCTGAGCACATAGGCAATCGCGTTCAATTAGAATACGAAACTAAAGGCGGCGGTTACGTTCGCATACGTTTTAATAATATTGATGAATTAGAAGGTCATTTTAATAAACTAGGATTTCAATACGAAGAATCAGTAAAATAATAATACAATAAATAAACAAGGACTAGTTATGTCACGATCAAGGAGGATTAATCCTACTGCGTTATCTTGCCCAGAAGAAAAAACAATTTTAGGCTATTTCCTTTCTTACTCCTTACCCCCTAGAGTGTTTCTTGATGTAGAAAAAAATGCACTGATACAACCAACCCAATGTTGGTTAAAAAACGATTCTTATGTTGTCAGCGTAAAAGCAAAAGCCTGTTTAAAAAAAATAAATATTCTTCCTCCCTCCACCATTACCTTTAACTACACTCTTTTAAAAGCAAAATCTGGCCACACACTAGAAGCTGTTTACCACGTACTAAGCGGCACTCAATTAGGTAAAGGTGCATTTGGCAATGTGGAAGAAATTATAGGTCGAGTAAAAGTTGGCAATGATTATTCAGCTGTTTATAAACCTATAGCACGGGTAGCTAAATTCTTTGAGTATTACCCTGAATATCAAGAAAGAATTTACCTAGAATTTAGTTTTTTACGACGACTTCCAAATACAGGCCCCAAACCCCCTCTTCAACTTACTGAAAATTTAGTTGTTTTGATTATGCGGCGTATTAAAGGTGAAACAATAGAAACTATTTTAAATAATCATAAGGAGGGTAATCGTACTTTAACCGTTGACGAACGTATAAACATTTCATTATCGCTTGTTATAAGCTTAAAGCGTTTACATATCTTGCGTATTTTGCATAGAGACGTTAAACCAGGAAATTTCATTTATGATTTAGGCTCTAAGGAAGGTGAGTTAATTGATTTGGGTTTAAGCGGCGACGCAATTAATAAAGATTATTGTAATGTAGGTACTCCCATTTATTCACCACCCGAACGTTTAGAGAATAGAGATCATATTTTAAAGGAACCGTTAACTGAAGCAACCGACCTTTTCTCTTTAGGTTGTGTACTATCACTTATCTGGGGTGCAAATAAAAATGCAGCTAGAAATTTGACTGAAGTGCTTAAACTTGCGCGTAACTGCAAATTTCATAATTTATTTTCTGGTATCACTGACGAAGAATTAATTCCAAGCCACAAAGCAAAAATAAATTATTTTACGCATGCACTAACTAGATCAGACCCTAAAGAAAGACAGCCATTAGACGATGTGATTTATGAATTATTAACTATTGCGTTTGAAAGGCATGTAAAACCCCTTGATGACTCCCTCCAACAAATGCTAAGTGAAACTTATAGAATAGGAATGGAATTACGAGGTAGACTAGAAAACCTTTCTGAAGCTTATTTAAAAAAACCTATATCTAAACGTTATTTGGACAGATTAAACCATATTTTCATTGAGAAATTGCGTTTACTACCTGATGACCCCCAAGCTTTGCATATTATATTCATTCTTTTACATTCCCATCCTTTTACCAGCCATGATACAAAAGAAAGTATTTTACAAAAATTGGCATCATTTACCCATGACATCGAAGTACTTTATTCTACTTTAGAAAAACAAAAAGAAATCGCATTTAATTATCAAAACCATGCGATTGTTGCTCAACACGATACATTTTTGAATACCATTAAAAATATTTATTTACGTAATAAAGCCTTACTCGAAACTCCCCTGCCTTTATCCCTAACGGAACTAGATAAGCATATTTCGCGCTGTAAAAAATATGCTCTTAGACATGAAATGCATTTGAAATGTATTGATAGCCGAGTTTCACAAAGACAATTAACGGATAACGATATGCGAGATGTGATTACGCTATTTAGCAAAATGGGAGTACAAAAGAAAAAGGAAGAACCCATAGTAAACCGCATGAGGAATGGTTAAAGTTGAATCCTTCAACTATTTTAGACTTAAATTTTTAAATTTAGATAGATAAATATCTATATAAAAATTAGATGAAAGTAAGCAGCAAGTAACTTTGCACCAACTTACGCTCGCGCTAAAGTTACTTGTTTACTAATTGCAATTAAAATTGGTTTGCCCTACAAATCTAAACTCGCATCTTGCAGAATGAACGGCGCATTCATACGCGCTAAACTCTTCTCTATGCGCTTTAATCCCTTCACTACACTTTTCTTATCTCTACTTAACTTTGGATTTAATACAGTAGTCGCATGATTAATATGTTCAACATATTTAATCAACACTTCCGAACTCAAGAAAACCATATCATAACCAGCCTCTATCAACTGCTTATGCATGTCTTTCCCAGCAACCATATCTCCACCAGCAAAATGCAGATTGAATTGTTTTAACAACGCTGTTTTATAAAGTGCGCAATGACTACGTAAGTAATAATAATTTTTACCTATTCCCTCAATGGGATGACGGTTTTTTTGTATTAGCTTATAGTAAGCAAGCTGTATATAGCGTTCGACTGTTTTAAGTGCTATACGCCAGGCTGATTTATTTTCTAATTTCCAAGAACCAACGCCTGCAACTTCTGGACGGCGTTTTATTTGTTCCAGTAAAAACGGGAGCCAATTAGGATTTTTTAGCAATGTATCTGTGTGAATGGATAAAACGTAAGGGGTAGTCACACGCTCTAATGCATCATCAAGTGCACGTGCATGCGATTGTACAGGTGATTCGCCTGGGATAGCTTTACGCTCTATTAATTCTATCCATTTTACTGTACGCAAATAAGTAAGCGAATCATCTTGAGAGTCATTATCAATTACTATGACTTTTGCCAAGCTTAAATCTGTATTTTTACGTAACAAGCGCAAGCATAATTTGGTTAAATCTAGGGTTTTGTAATTGGGTATTAATATTGTTACTTCCTGTTTCATGTCATCATCCAATTCACATTAAAAAGAAGCAACATTATAATACGCTCCAAGTTTTTTGCATTCATCTCATTAAGGATAGCTATGAAAGGGATAATTCTCGCAGGCGGCTTAGGCACTCGCTTATACCCTGCAACACGCTCAATTAGTAAACAGCTACTACCTGTTTATGATAAACCTATGATTTACTATTCTTTGTGCACGCTTATGCATGCCAATGTGCACGATATCCTCATTATCACAACCCCTCATGAAAATACGATGTTTCAGCAATTATTAGGTGATGGCTCTCAATGGGGCATACAACTTTCCTACGCTACACAAAATACGCCAGATGGCATTGCACAAGCATTTCTCATAGGCAAAACCTTCATAGGCAATGGCTCCGTTTGTTTGATTTTAGGCGATAATATTTTATATGGAGACAAATTGCCTGAAAAATTGCAAAAAGCTGCTAGCGAGCCTCATGGCGCTACTATTTTTGGTTATTATGTGTCAGATCCCGAGCGTTACGGGGTTATTCAATTTAATGATCATCATCAACCTATAGACATCATAGAAAAACCCAAACAGTTTGTGTCTCATTATGCAGTCATTGGTTTATATTTTTACGATAATCAGGTTATTGATATTGCTAAAAGCCTTAAACCCTCTGCGCGCGGCGAATTAGAAATTACGGATATCAATAAGCATTATTTAACACAAAATCAATTGCGAGTGGAAAAAATTGGACGCGGCACAGCATGGCTTGATACAGGTACACATAAATCGCTTTTAGATGCATCCAATTTTATTTCTGTATTGGAACAACGCCAAGGCTTAAAAATTGGCAGCCCTGAAGAAGTGGCTTGGCGCATGGGATTAATTAGCAATACGCAGCTTGAGTCATTAGCTAGCAGGCAAATTAAAAGTGGTTACGGTGAATATTTACTAGATTTAATTAATTAGAGCATACCAATGAAAGTAACACAAACATCGCTATCTGGCTTATTGTTATTTGAACCCCGCATTTTTAATGATGCCCGTGGTTATTTTTATGAAACCTTTCAAGCGCAACGCTATCAAGAATACGGACTGCCTGCTTTTGTGCAAGATAATTTTTCCCGTTCAACGCAAGGGGTTTTGCGAGGTTTACACTATCAACTGCCTAAATCACAAGGTAAGTTAGTGGGTGTGACGCGAGGAAAAATATGGGATGTGGCTATAGACATCAGACGTCACTCTTCTACCTTTGGCCAATGGTTTAGTGTCATATTAAGTGATGAAAATCATACACAAATGTATATTCCACCTGGCTTTGCTCATGGCTTTTGTGTGCTTTCTGAAGTAGCCGACTTTTATTATAAATGCACTGATTTTTACTCACCGGCAGATGAGCGCGGCATTGCTTGGAATGACAAAGAATTAAATTTACCTTGGCCTATTAAACAACCTATCCTTTCACCTAAAGATGAAATTTATCCTATGTTAAGCGAGATTCCTGATGAATACCTCTTTACCTAAAATCATTATTACCGGTGGTCAAGGCCAATTAAGCCAAGCTTTGTTTCATCATGACCTTGCTAAACAATTTAATTTATTCTTTTATTCTAAAAGTCAGCTGGATATTACTGACATTTCTTCTTTAGAAACTACATTTAAGCAAATTAATCCAGATTACGTCATAAATACAGCAGCCTATACCGCTGTTGATAAAGCTGAAAATGATAAAGCATTAGCACAATCCATTAATGTAATGGGTGCCAAAAATTTAGCGCAAATGTGCGAATGTTTTTCTATACCACTTATTCATCTTTCAACTGATTACGTGTTTGAGGGCACAAAAAATCAACCTTATTCCGAACAAGATGATACACAACCCCTTAACTATTATGGCTATACTAAATTAGCAGGCGAAGAAGCAGTACGTAGTTACTGCAATAAACATATTATTTTGCGAGTTAGTGGAATATTTAGCGAATATCAGCATAATTTTTTTAAAACCATGCTTAAATTAGCAAAGGAAAAACAAGAGTTGCGCATAGTAGCAGATCAAATTACAAGTCCTACTTACGCAGGTGATATTGCGCATGCTATTTTTTCTATGCTGGCTCATACAAATAAAAATTGGGGGATTTATCATTATTGCAGTGAAAAACCAACCTCTTGGTATGAATTTACACTTGCCATTATTAAACGTCTTCAACCCTTTGCTGATTACCTTGTAAAGCAAGTGATTCCTATTTCTAGCAATGAATACAAGATGCTTGCTAGAAGGCCTCTGTATTCTTTTATGAGTAGTAAAAAAGTAAGGGAAGATTATCAAATAATGACACCCAATTGGGAAACAAATTTAGACAAACTTATTTCGACTTGTTGGTAACGAATTTAATTCTATTAAGTTGGCTTGGTTTTTTACTTTATTAGTTGAGACAATAAAAAATCTCTACAACTACAGCTTTTAGTCCCTTCTCCCGCCCACTATCAACGAAAAGTTAATTACTATCAGTTGCGGGAGAAGGTTAGGATGAGGGAGAACCACAGTATTATTTGGCATCCTGGGTTTTTAAATCCAGCTTGATCCCTCTCCCACACTCACTGTCTGAGTCTTTCTCTACAGCAACTGGTGGGAGAGGGAATAAAGCGTATTAATATCCGACTTTGTATATCTGCCCTGTTTGTGCGCCTTCTACGCTTTTGCTGTAAGCTAGGGCTACTCTTTCAGCCGTGACTGGCTCAAAGCCATGGAAATAATCACCGTAGCTTTCCATGGATTCTGCTAACACTGTCGGACTGACGCTATTTATGCGTATCCCTTTTGGCATTTCTATTGCAGCACTTCTAACAAAGCCATCTATAGCAGCATTAACCATAGAGGCAGACGTGCCGTAGCGAATAGGGTCGTGGCTTAATATGCCGCTAGTTAGCGTAAATGACCCGCCTTCGTTAATGTGTTTTAACCCTTGTAAAACTAAGTTAACTTGACCCATTAATTTATCATGCAAACCCACTGCATAATCACTGTCTGTCATGTCTACCATTTTGCCAAAATGTACTTTACCTACAGTTGAAATCACGGCGTCAAAAGAACCTATAGCCTCATACATTTTTTGTATAGAGGCTACATCTTTAATATCAACGGTTAAATTGCCGTGGTGATGGCTAATAGTTATAATTTGATGCCTTTCGCCTAACTCTCTCACCACCGCTTTGCCAATGGTTCCTGTCCCACCAACAACGATAATTTTCATGATAATATCCCTGTTAATTTAGTTAAAATAGGCCAATTACCTTCTAATAAGCGTAAGGAATGCATTTCACTTAATGTCACCCAGCGTAGCGCTTGATTTTCTTTACCCAGAGGTTCACCCCTAAATTCAGACACTAGCCATATATCTAGTAAAACGGTTTTATCAGGATAAGCGTGGGGTTGGATAAAGAGAGAGTGGGCATCAATAACGGTAATCCCTAATTCTTCGTGCAATTCCCGTTTTAATGCCGCTTTGTTTGATTCATTTTTTTCAACCTTGCCACCAGGGAATTCCCAATAACCACTGTAAGGTTTATCTGACGGTCGTTGGCCTACTAAAATAGTGTTACCACGTTTTAGTATACCAACGACAACATCAATTAATCGAGTTTCCCGTGACATTGTTTATATTTTTTTCCTGAACCACAAGGACAAGGATCATTACGACCGACTTTTGATGCATCACGAACAAAAGTTTGAGGCGCTAAGTTCACTACTTCACTAGTCGCCTCTGTTTGCGCCTCAGGCAAGGTTGCTAATTCAGCATGTTTATATTCCATATTAAACGCAGGACGTTCATTTGCCATTTGCGCAATATCTTGTTCGACTTTGACTTCAAATTTGCTAAGAGAAGATAAGGTGTCGTATTGAATTCTATCTAACAGTTGAGAGAATAATTCAAAGGATTCACGTTTATATTCTTGCTTAGGATTTTTTTGCGCATACCCACGTAAATGTATACCTTGACGCAAATAATCCATAGCGGCTAAATGTTCGCGCCAGCAAGTGTCTAGCGTTTGCAACATGACTGCTTTTTCAAATTGACGCATGATTTGCTCGCCAATTTGCGCTTCTTTTTGCTTATATAATTCATTGAAGGCAGCATAAATTTTTTCGCGCAAACGATCTTCGTCTAATGTTGCATCGCTTTCTAACCAATCACGCAGAGGCAATTTTAAATTAAAATCATTCGCTAATTGCTGCTCAAGACCTTCTACATCCCATTCTTCTGCCATACTTTGCGGCACAATAAAGGTATTGATAGCTTGATCCATAACTTGTTTTTTCATCTCTGCAATAGCATCTGCTACACTTTCAGCAGTTAAAAGCTGATCGCGTTGGAAATAGATAACTTTACGTTGTTCATTGGCAACATCATCGTATTCCAATAATTGTTTACGCACATCAAAATTATAAGCTTCTACCTTGCGCTGCGCATTCTCAATACTGCGCGATAAAATGCGTGATTCAAGTGCAACGCCTTTTTCCATACCTATGCGCTGCATTAAAGCGTTTAAGCGTTCGCCGCCAAAAATACGCAATAAATTATCTTGCAAGGAGAGATAAAAACGAGATTTACCCGCATCACCTTGGCGTCCTGAACGGCCGCGTAATTGATTATCAATACGACGTGATTCGTGACGCTCAGTTCCCAAGACATATAAACCGCCTGATTTTAATACTTGGTCATGACGTTGCTGCCATGCTTTCTTACGTTGCGCTACTTCCACTTCAGAAGGATTGTCTAACGCTTTTAATTCAGCCTCTAAACTACCACCTAAAACAATATCAGTACCTCTACCTGCCATGTTAGTAGCAATGGTAACAGCACCAGGCCTTCCTGCTTCTGCCACGATTTGTGCTTCTTTTTCATGGAATTTTGCATTCAACACTTGGTGAGCAATTTTTTCTTTAGTTAATAATTTAGATAAATATTCAGATGCTTCAATGGATGCAGTGCCCACTAAAATAGGCTGCCCTGTCGCATGGGTTTTTTTAATATCATCGACAATAGCAGTGTATTTTTCTTCCGCAGACATATAAACAAAATCAGCATGATCAACACGTACCATATCGCGGTGAGTCGGGATAACAATGACTTCTAAGCCGTAAATTTGTTGGAATTCGTAAGCTTCTGTGTCTGCTGTACCTGTCATACCAGATAATTTTTGATATAGACGGAAATAATTTTGGAAAGTAATAGAAGCTAAAGTTTGATTTTCTTGGTTAATCTTTACTTTTTCTTTTGCCTCAATTGCTTGGTGTAAACCATCAGACCAGCGGCGTCCTGGCATGGTGCGACCCGTGTGCTCATCGACTATGACCACTTCACCACGTTGCACAATATAATCTACATCTTTGTTGAATAAGGTGTGAGCGCGTAGAGCAGCATAAATGTGATGCATTAATACAATATTTTGTGCATCGTATAAGCTCTCGCCTTCGTGTAATAAACCCGCTTTAGTTAATAAGGATTCAACATGTTGATGTCCTTCTTCACTTAAAAAAGCCTGTTTAGTTTTTTCATCTAAACTGTAATCACCAGGTCCTTCTTTATCTTGCTGTTTAACAAGAGAAGGGATGATATCGTTAATAGTTAGGTAGAGATCGACGCTTTCTTCAGCTGTGCCTGAAATAATAAGCGGAGTACGCGCTTCATCAATTAAAATAGAATCGACTTCATCGACAATAGCGTAATTTAAACCGCGCTGTACTTTCTCATTTGCGCTAAACACCATGTTGTCGCGTAGGTAATCAAAACCAAATTCGTTATTGGTACCGTAGGTAATGTCTGCTTGATAAGCGGCTTGCTTTTCAGTGGATGACATACCATGCAAATTAATGCCTACCGTTAAGCCTAAAAATTCATAAAGTGGACGCATCCACTCTGCGTCACGTTTAGCTAAGTAATCATTTACCGTAACAATATGCACGCCGTGACTAGACAAGGCATTTAAATAGGCTGAAAGCGTTGCTACTAATGTTTTACCTTCACCCGTGCGCATTTCAGCAATATTGCCGCCGTGCAATACCATGCCACCAATTAATTGCACATCAAAATGGCGCATGCGTAGGGTACGTTTAGCTGCTTCTCTTACTACCGCGAAGGCTTCAGGTAAAAGTGCATCTAGCGTTTCGCCTTGCGCTAAGCGCTGCCTAAATTCACCGGTTTTAGCTCTCAACGCATCGTCTGTTAAGACGGAGATAGTTGCTTCAAATCCATTGACTGTATCTACTGATTTCCATAAGCGGCGCAATACACGCTGATTGCGGCTACCGAGAACATTGGTAAAAATGCGATTTAACATGATTAATAGTCTTAACTTAGAAAAACCAACCGAAAACATGACTTAATCCAGGGAAAAAGTCAAACTTGATACCAGGCATCAGAGGATTTTAAGTCGAAAAATTAATACCATTTCCAACAACTGATTTTATCCTGGAGCAGGCATTTTACGATAATCTCGTTGGGGTGTCCAATAAACGTTTTTGCTTATTTATTAACAAATTGCCAACGCTTACTTTCTATGTCTTAAGGAAGTTTCATGGCTAACCTTTTCTGTATTTATTGAGGAAGAAACCGGTTTTTTAGCAAAAGAGTGATAATGAGCACTCAAAAAGCCAGCTATTTCTGCATTTTGTAAAGCAAATGCTAAGGCTGCATCCGTACTTTGGGTGGGTGATAAAGGATTTAATATCAATTTAATTTGCTCTGGTTTTAAACCTAACCGACGCAAGCTTTCAGCATTAATTTCTATCTCTTCTTTCATTTGATTAACGACGCGCTCACTGTGGGATGCAACGCTTTCTAAGTTTGGTAAAGACGTGGGGCTTTTAAGCAAATTTTCTGCTAACTCTCTTAAATTTTTGCTAGTAGCACTTAAAGACAGAGTGTCTTCTTTTTTACTCTCTTCACTATGAGGTAGCTCAGCTAAACCTTGCTTTTGATTCGCTAAAATACCTGCATTCCAGTGACCCGGTCTATGTATCATGACAAGAGTAGGCGCATTAACAAGGGGTTCTGATAACTTTACTTGTGCATAAGTTGATGCGTCTTTTTTTACATCGTTTAAAACGGTTAAATTTAATTTGAAAAAATCATAAGCAAGTTGCGCGCTTAATTCGTGACCCATTTCAACACCATCACCGGTTAAATGGTCTAAGTCAGCTAAATGCTCCCTAGGCGCACCTACTGTCACTAAACGTTGTCTAAACGTATTTTCTCCCAATAAGCGTAATGCGGGTGCCATACCGACTGAAATGGCAGCAACTTGTTCACGCGTCTTTGCTTCATTGAGATAGACCTCAAACTCTCTGAGGCTGGGCTTAGATTTTATAAAATGTATAAAAACACTGAGCGGCGCTGCCAGATCAGTATAGGCATTTCCTTCTATCTTGGAAGGTAGACCTTTGTATAAGTTCAAACGTTCCTTTAATGTAGGTAAGCTGTTATTTAAGGCTTCCAAAAGTGCTGCATAGGTATCTTCATGCAAATTTAACTCACCAAGCTGAATTAAATTAATTAAGCCCATAACAAACGCATTTAAACCGCAATTTCCATCACCAATGGCGGAAATTTCAGTGTATTCAACCCCTTCGCAAAGAATATTGCGGAGTTTTTTTACATTTGTTGTTTCTTTTAAAGTAGTCATAATTAGTTAATTTCAGCTATTTTTATTATCATAGTCTATGAAACTTAATCTAAACTTAAGGCGCTCATTTTATGACAAATTTGGGTAATAAAAAAGCAATGAATTATTTCTCTTCGAATGATCATGATTTGCAGTTTGTGCTAGCGAGAGCTAAAAAGTTGTCGCATATCGCTGCCAAAGTCATGGCTTACTTAGACCCAGCTATTGCAGCTTATTGCCAGATTGCGAATTTAACAGGAAATAAATTAATCATACTGACTGCTAATGGTTCTATTGCCACTCAAATACGGCTGCAAACAGCGGATTTATTGCCAAGATTACAAGCTGATGATGAACCTGCATTGAAAATTATTAAAAGCATACATTGCAAAGTACAGCCTGATTTAATTAAACCCATAAGCAATAGAAATAAATCTAATAAAGTTGAAAAACTCACTTCTGAAACAGCAAATATAATTAAAGCTATTGCTGATTCACTTGATGACCCCAAATTAAAAGCCATCATGCAAAGAATTGCGACACGAGTGAAATAGATTACCGGTGTTTTGGTTCTAAGCCACACACTTTCAAAATATTTTTATCATTTGTTTTTACACACAGAAACTTCATGCGCGCTGCGTTTCTAATTTTTAAAGAAAACTCGCCTTGCTCCCCAGGTTTTGGCATTTTCATACCCGTTCTCCCAACACTTCCCCATGCGATTAATCCTTTATTAATTGCATTCGAAAATTTTGTAATGAGATAATGGTAAATTGGAGGCAGTTGATCTTTAATTCTTGCTTCATTCCATTCCACGTAAAAATTAGAAGTACCTCTAATTAAAGTAAGATCATCATCTACATTTTCTAAAACAGGATTCAAATTTATTGATGATTTATTCTTTTCACGTCTCGTGTTTACTTCACTAGAAGAAAAAAATACATGAGTTGACGCATTGCGAGGCCATTTACTTTTTTTAGTATTCACTCTACCAGATGAACCAGAAACTTTGTCATGATGAGAGCGATATTTTACGAACACAGCTTCATTAGTTATTTCTTCATCTGAAAATCTTATATCACCACCCACCTGCTGTGAAAAAGGTTGTATTTTATATTCAAAATTTTTAATTTTTTCAGCGAATACTTTGTATATTATTTTTTTAAAATTGTCTTGATGATTTTTAACATACGGCATTAACAGAAGGGGATCAGGCCATTGCGCATATAAAACAAGCGCAATCAAAAACATGGCACACAGATTTGTCCAGCTAAAAATTTCTCCGTTATAAAAATTAGATAGCAATAATATTGTTGCCAAAATAAATAAAAAGAATTGTAAATGTCCTTTGCTTTCTAAACGAATTTTGCTATTTCTTATATTTTCTTTAGCATCTCTGTTAAAATCGCTAAGTAATTTAGCCCAGGCTTTTGAAGTTTTTTCTTTATCCTTACCAACATTTGCCTCAGCTACTTGAGTATAATAATATAATGTCTTAAAAACGCTTACTACCTTTCCATTAACCTTGCCATCTTTGTAGTAATTTTCAATTATTTTTTTTATGTCTGCGTCTGGCCATTTGCTCATGTAGTCTTTAGTAAGCTTAGTTAATAGCGTAAATATATCTTCCTTTGGATAGGGAAAATGCTCTGCAATAACCAAACGCGATCTAAGAAGTTTGTTAAATTCATCATTAAATCTATTAAAAGCAAGCCGGCGCTCTGTCTCATTAAGACCAAACCATTTCAATCTTTCTTTAAAAACATGAGGAAAAATATTTCTAGAATACGATTCACAAAGAATAACTAAAGGTGGATTTAAAGATAAAGGTAAGCTTTGATCTTTTCTAAAAAACATAGTGACCGCTCAATTTTTTTATTTGGCGATCACTATAAGATAGATTTACGCTTCTGCCAAGATAGGCCTGAGGTAAGAAATAGGCGCGGTTTTTGCATCTTCGAAAGTTACAAATTCCCACGCATCTTTGTCTGCTAATAACTCGCGTAATATGCGGTTATTAAGCGCATGACCAGATTTATGTCCGTGGAAAGAACCGATTAAGCTAGAACCTAAGAGATATAAATCCCCTACGGCATCTAAAATTTTGTGTCTAACGAATTCATTTTCGTAACGTAATCCATCGTCATTGAGAACACGAAAATCATCAATAGCGATGACGTTATCTAAGCTTGCGCCTCTAGCTAAATTTAGTGCTTGAAGCTTTTCAAAATCAGCCATGAAACCAAAAGTGCGCGCACGGCTTACTTCTTTTACGTAAGACAAGCTAGAGAAATCAAGCGTGGCTGTTTTTGCATGACTTTTAAAGAGTGGATGATCAAAATCAATAGTGAAAGTAACTTTAAAACCATTAAAGGGTTCAAAGCAAGCCCACTTATCCCCATCAGCACTTTTGAATTTACGTTTAATACGTATAAAACGTTTTGCTACATTTTGTTCTTCAATCCCAGCGGATTGAATGAGGAATACGAAAGGTCCCGCACTGCCATCCATAATAGGCATTTCAGCAGCGGTCACATCAACATAGGCATTATCAATGCCTAAGCCTGCAAAGGCTGATAATAAATGTTCAACGGTTGAAACACGCACATCACCTTTCATCAAAGTGGTAGATAAGGTTGTGTCACCCACATATTCTGCTCTAGCAGGGATTTCGACTATAGGGTTTAAATCTATACGTCTAAAAATAATACCGCTATTAACTGGAGCGGGACGTAAGATAATTTCAGCTCGTTCACCACCGTGTAAGGTAATACCGGTAGCTTTGATGATATTTTTAAGAGTACGTTGTCTAATCATGCCTGGCTTCTATAATCTTTTATAATACCTGAACATACTATCATAATATGATGTTTTTTTGAAACAAAATAAAGACCGCCATGGTTTAAAACCCGGTGGGTATTATTTTGACCCCCGCATTTTTACCATGTTTAGACCATTTCAGCTATCTTTTTTTGAAATTAACTTAGGGTTAATGCCAAATACGCTAAGGCTTTGGATTATCAGTCATTTTGGGGAAACTGCAGTTAATATAAATAAATTATTTAATATTGCATTAAGGAAATCACTATAAAATCCTGCCGCTTGTTCTCTTTAACATCTGAGTAAGCAAATGTTGGCCCATAATGATCGTAAGCGGCGCGAAATAGCTCATCCTCTTCATACTTTTGTCGCCCAATGCAAAAACCCTTATGATTTTCACCATTTTGTAGCATATTGGGGTGATGAAAAAACAAGTCTATTTGCGAAAACTATAGATGAAGAAGGCAAGCTTCCTGTTGAAAAAATAAATGCGAACCCCTACTTGTCGCTCGAAGCTAAACTAGCTCTGGATGAACTGTTATATCAATACCATTACAATCAACCTGAATTACCCTTATCTTCTCCTGTCATTATGCCTGAACGTTTTGAGAGGTTATCTCCGCATTCACAACTCTTTAAAAATTTAGAAAATGCCACTACTGTTGCCAATTTAGTTAGATCGCATCTTTTAGACTCTCGTACGCACCCTGAAAGAAATAGTCATTCTCTTGAGAGAAATTTGGAATTAAGTAAAGAGATTGGTCTTTTACGTAAAAAATCAGAAAAAATCATTAATAACATTTTTTTATCTGTTGAAGATAAGCATTTTTATAGCGATGAGGAATGTATTTTATTGCAAATAAACGAGCAACATCGCATGAATGCATTGGCATCACTTTGTAATTTATATTTAAAGCATAGGAAAGGAAACTGTCAGGAGTTTTCTTACTTAGCTTTTTATTATTGGCATCTTCTTCAAATACCCACCCCTATAGCAATATTAAATATTTGTAGGGGCGATCATGTTTTTGTAGTGATTGATAAAAGAACGAATGATGAACAGCCTGAAAACTGGGGACCAGATACTATCGTTCTTGATCTTTGGCTTGGTAAAGTGTATTTAGCAAGAGAACTCTTTGATAACTTAAAATCTTATTTAAATTTTTCGCTTCGTGGAACTCCTTATAATTTATTGGTTGATTTTAATCCGAATTTCCATGCTGTAAAAGTGATCTCACCCATACCTAGCTTTAGGGAGTTTAATATACATAAAAGTTTGAATTTTGCTAAATACTTTAAACGTTGGGATCAATTTGCATTATTAACGCTTAAAGAACAAGTTTTATTTGAGCAAATTATTTATCCAAAAGTTGAAAAAGCTTTGTTAGATAAAATCATTACTGAAAATAATATTACAGTATTAAATTATCCATTTAAAACATTAATAGCCATTTTCTCTAACAAAATTGGTATGAAAATTGTAACTCGTCAATTATTAACTCTAAAAATGATGGAGAATTTATCCTCCGCTAACTTAGCTGCATTATTAACTGACACTGGACTAGCCATATTAGAAAAAATTATTGAAGCCGCAGAAACAACCCGCCCTCGGCCACTGAAAAAAACTTTAAAAAGCGGTGACACAAGAAAAAGCAAGCCTGCGCCTTTGCCTCTTCTTTTTTCACGACAGGCATCCGTATCTCCAATAAACAATGAAAATATATTGATAAGCAATACAAATCGTTTTTAATTTTAACTAAGTATAATCGGTCAAAACTTTATGCAAAGCCATTATCAAGAAAACACATCAAGTAAACACTATCCTTTGCATGAAATCCTTAGGCATTGCAAACATGCAGTAGAAGTAAAAACATTTTTGGATGGTTTTAGCATCGATGAGCAAGTAAAAATGGCTCATACAGTAGATGAATCTGGTTTGTTACCTATTTTAATTCTTGAAAAAATCTCCCTTCCTGATGATGAAAAAAATAGTATATTTGATTTAATTTTTCCTCTCACAACTAAGCAACAATGCTTACCTTTATCCACTGAAATTGATGGTTGTGAATTTAGTAAAATGCCAGATTCACCATTACGCACTAATCTTCTTAATGCTGTTGAGATTGTAAATTTAGTTAGAAGAGATAGGCTAGAATCAATTACCCATCCTGAAATAAGTAATTTTACTAATGAAGAAAGACATTTATTAGTCAATAAATTTTATTTTTTAGAAAAAGTGGTAAACCGATCAGCTGTTAAACTTTTCTTATCATCCAGTGATGATCATTTTGTAAAGAGTCAAACAGAAAAAGGTTTGATCCTTATTAAAAATGATGATTTACAAGCAGCACTGCTTGCATTATTAGCAAACTTATTTAAAGAAAAAAGAATAGGAAATTGCCACGAATTAGCCGTTTTAGGTCTTTACTACTGGGTAGCCTTAGAAAAGCCTGATACCTGCGGCGTTTTTATAAGCAATGGCGATCATGTTTTTATGATCATAGGCGAAGGGAAAAATGCAGCAATCTGTGATCCATGGTCAGGATTAGTATGTCTCAAAAGCGAAATGGAACATAAATTAAAAGATTATGCTACTATTCCAATAGCTAGAAATAGTAAAACAGCTAGATTTTATAATGTATTAATTAATTTTAACCCGCATTATCACACTTTATCTAAATTAAGCTTTAGTCAAGTAGGTATCAATATATTAGAAAGTATTTCTTTTGCTAAAAAGTATAATTTTTCTTTGTCATTTTACAGAGCTTCTCTAAAAGCAAGAGCTGTTTTTCAATTTATCTTGCCTAAAATAATGAAGGCGTTGGATAGAAAGATAATTTGTGAAAATCACATTCATAGTTTAAAAAATCCACTTACTACCTTATTAATTGTTTTTGGAAATAAGCTAGGAAAATATTTTTTATTCCATCACTTAATCACCTTACGAGCGGCAGATAAATTACCGCTAGAGACCTTATCCATTTTATTTACTGAAGAAAATTTTATAGCGCAATTAGCAAGACGAGATAAAATAGCAGTTAACTCTTCTCTATATTCTTACAATGGCTATCCTAAAAAATATAAATTGCATCTATTAATTCGCCAATGTTCTCCTGATAATATCGATACGCTTGAGTTTTTTTTATTTAAACATGGCGCCGATAGTTTACGTATAATGGCTAAAACTAGAGATGAATATAACAAGCTTCCATACGATTATATTGCTGAAAAAGAGTCAGCATCCTTTCAAAAATATCTGCATGACCTAGTTTGGCCTCATACACATGATAAAGAATGCCTGCCTCTCACACAATTTACTACTTTAGTTAATGAGAAATCTTTATCTTATAAACTTCATTATAATTTACAATTGGCTATTGAGCTGATTAATTATGTTAGAAGAGATAATTTACGCTCATCAACCCATCCAACTACTAAAAATGAAGCCATATTCGACTTAGGCGAAAGAATAGGTTTCTTACGTGAAAAGATAAAAGCAGCAAAACAAGATTTATTTTTAAATGAATCTTCAGAAAAAAATTTCTCTCAAGAAGGAACTAAGGTTTTTGTAAGGCTTAATGAGAAAATGCGGTGGCAACAATTACAATTACAAATTGAATTAATAAAAAAATTCAATGTTGGAAATTGTGGCGAAATGACACTATTAGCTTATTATTATAGTCTGTTATTGGATAGAACAGTCACTAGAGCCATGATAGGCTTTACTGACTCATCTCATATCGCTTTAATAATTGGATTAAGTCCAAATGCTGATGTTAATAATTACCGCAGCTGGGGAGATGAAACTGTAATATGTGATACTTGGCTATGTGAAGCTTATCCTGCTGCACAACTAGAAATGAAGTTTAAAGGTCACAGAACGATTGAAGCGGCACATAAAGATAAAATATATAATGTATTAGTTCATTATAATCCTGAATATCATCGCTTAAAAATTTATAGATTAGCTACCAGAAAAAATATAGACATTGAGCCTAGTTTAATTTTTGCAAGCAAATTTAACCTTATTGCTCAATTTGAAAAATTAACGCCTAAAGAAAAAGCGTTATTTACTATTCAAGCCCTTTTGCACGTTATCAATGCTTTGGAAAAAAAGAGAATAAAAGAAGAAGACATTCCTTTATTAACTCAACCCTTTCATACTTTATTTGCACTTTCTGATAAAAGAGTTAGGACATGGGTGAAAAAGGCTAAATTTTCATTACTAGATATAGAGTGTCTTTATCCTAAACCTTCTATATCTCGGGCTAAACCGCATTTTAGCAAATTGTTTAGCTCAACTTTTCCAACCACCCAAGAAATATCTAACAAACCCAATTTGCCGCCCACCGTAGAAAAAGAAGTTAATCATTTGGATAATACTAATAATGCAAATTCCAAATAAGCATAATACATACCATGTTATGCGTGCCTGTTTTTAGCTTAGGAATGCGAATGAGAAGGCAGACTACACCTCATAAGAGATGTAGTCATTGTAATCCTATGCGTCTTCTTCCTCTTTACGACGCAAGAAAGCGGGAATATCTAAATAATCAATATCTGGCATATTTTCTAGCGCAGAGGCAGATCTTGGCATTGTCTGTGGCGCAGGAACAGCATTACCTGCTGGCAGAACCGGTGCTATGTTTTGCCTACGCATAATAGCTGGTCTCTCTAGTTGATTGTAATCAACAGATGCAGCTGATACCTCAGACACCGCTGGTTTTAGCGTTTCTATATTAGGCATTTTGCCGCCGCCAGAAGCCATTTGTTTTCTACCCAATCCTGTTACAATCACAGTCACTCTCACTTCATCACGCAATTCAGGATCAATAACAGTACCAACAACCACGGTAGCGCCATCTGAAGTAATGTTTTTAACAACTTCCCCTACTTCTTCAAATTCGCCTATAGATAAATCTAAGCCTGCAGTAATGTTAACTAATACACCCTTGGCACCCGTTAAATCGACGTCTTCTAATAAGGGGCTGGCAATTGCTGCTTCTGCTGCAAGGCGTGCGCGGTTATCACCTGAGCCTAAACCTGTACCCATCATAGCCATACCCATTTCAGACATGACTGTTCTTACGTCAGCAAAATCTACATTGATTAAACCTGGGCGGGTAATTAATTCAGCAATACCTTGCACTGCGCCACGCAATACATCGTTTGCTGCTTTAAATGCATTAATAAGGGTGACATTTTTTCCTAACACGGTTAACAATTTATTGTTAGGAATGGTAATTAATGAATCCACGTATTGCGATAAATTAGCAATACCTTGCTCGGCTGTTTGCAGACGCATTTTACCTTCAAAGGAGAAAGGTTTTGTGGTCACTGCAACGGTTAATATGCCTAATTCTTTGGCAATTTGCGCAAATACAGGTGCAGCACCCGTACCTGTTCCACCGCCCATACCGGCTGCCAAGAAAACCATATCGGCGCCATTTAATGCGGTACGTATTTTCTCTCTATCTTCTTCTGCTGAGCGCCTACCAACCTCTGGGTTAGCACCGGCACCTAAGCCGCGTGTGATATTTTCACCCAATTGAATAATAGTGTTAGCTGAAGAATTCTTTAATGCTTGTGAATCAGTATTAGCACAAATGAATTCCACACCTTCAATGTGGTTAGCCATCATGTGTTCTACTGCATTACCACCACCACCGCCAATTCCAACAACTTTAATAATCGCATTTTGTTGACAGGTATCCAATAATTCAAACATATCATTGCTCCGCTAGAAATTACCCTGGAACCAGTTTCTCATCCTGGACCATAACGTTTTCATATTCGTCTGATTAAGTACAACTTCACCCTGGCTTTGACGTACACGTTGAGCGTAAACCAATAAACCTATACCTGTGGCATAAATGGGATTATGCACAATGTCAGACAATCCATTCACGTTCTGCGGTTTACCTATGCGTACTGGGGCTCGGAATATACGTTCAGCTAATTCTTGAGCACCGACAACCTTAGAAGCACCGCCAGTCAATACAATACCCGCAGCGAGAAAATCTTCCAATCCACTACGGCGTAATTCTGCCGCAGCTAATGTGAATAATTCTTCATAACGGGCTTCTACTACTTCTGCTAACGCTTTGCGTGGAATACGTCTACCTGCTCTATCGCCTAGTGTTGGTACATCGACCATTTCGCTAGGATCAACTAATTCCTGCAAAGCACATCCTTGTTTAATTTTAATTTCTTCTGCATTGCGCGTTGGAGTGCGTAATGCAATAGCAATGTCATTCGTCACTTGATCACCCGCTATGGGAATCACAGCGGTGTAGCGAATCGCACCTTCCGTGAAAATAGCAATGTCACTGGTGCCTCCGCCTATATCTATCATACAAACGCCTAATTCTTTTTCATCGTCTGTCAACACAGATTGGCTAGAAGCAAATTGCTCTAAGACTATATCATTTGTTGAAAGGCCGCAGCGCTTCATACACTTCACAATATTTTGTGCCGCAGAAACAGCGCCTGTCACAATATGCACTTTTGCTTCTAAACGAACGCCTGACATGCCTACCGGCTCGCGTATAGCATCTTGGCTATCGATAATAAATTCTTGGGGTAAAACGTGAAGTATGCGTTGATCGGCAGGAATTGCAATGGCTTTTGCTGCATCTAATACACGCTCAATATCGGTGGATGATACTTCTCTATCCCGAATTGCAACCATGCCGTGAGAATTAATACTGCGAATATGACTACCTGCAATACCTGTGTAAGCAGAGTAAATTTCGCAGCCTGCCATAATTTCTGCATCTTCAACCGAGCGCTGAATAGAGTTCACTGTCGATTCAATATTAACGACTACGCCGCGTTTTAAACCCTGGGAAGGATGAGAACCGTAACCAATGATATTTAATTTTCCCTCATTGGTAGTTTCACCAACCAGAGTAACGACTTTGGAAGTACCAATATCTATACCTACTAACAAATCTCGATTTACTGGCTTCTTTGCCATAGTTTTGTTTCCGCAATTTACCAAATTAGGTAGCTATGACTTCCTTCCAACGTACCGCCATTCCGTTAGGATAGCGCAAATCTATGTACTCTACCGCAGCAGCACGCTTGCCTACAATTTTCGGATACACTTTCACAAAATGGCTTAAGCGAGTCAAGATATCTTTATGCCCCATTTGCAGTGTAATTCCATTATCTAATGTCAACTTCCATGTTAGATAAGGCGTTAATTCTAGATAAGCAATCTTAGCATGCAAAGGTGATAATAAGCGATTAATCTGATTGTAATGCGTCAACATTAGCATTTGTTTACCAGAAGGTCCGACAAAGCGTGGTAAATTGGGTGGATAAGTTTCTTGCTTAGGTGAAAATAATTGGCCATTGTGACTAAGTAAGCTATTATCATTCCAACGCGCAATCGCATTTTTTTCTATGACAGTGATTTCTACTTTATCAGGCCAAGCCCGTTTTACAAAAATATCTGCAACCCATGGCATTTGTAATAATCTGTCGCGTATATACTCAACATTGATAGTAAAAAAACCACGATTCACTAAGGGCATTAATAAAGTTTGCACTTCCTGCTGATCGACACGACTAATTCCGTAAACACGCACGGTTTTAATAGGAAAATAATGAGCCAAATTAATGTGATTAAACGTAAGTATGCCCGCAAGCAAAATAACGCTAATTAATAAAAGCTTGCCGGTATGAGTAAAATGAAGTGGACGACGCGACAATTTCCCTTTGCTCAAATCCATAAAGCGTACCTTATGCTAGTTTTATCACAAATATTTTTTCTCTCTCTATGCTTTTTCCCGGCCAATAATACAAACTTCTGTCATCAATCGTACACCGGTTTTCTCTTCAACAACAGAGCGAACTTCACTAATTAACTTTTCAATATCAGCAGAAGTTGCAGCTTGATCATTGATAATAAAGTTAGCATGTTTATCAGAAACATAAGCACCGCCAATATGCTTACCTTTTAAACCACAAGATTCGATTAACCGACCTGCAAAATCTTGCGCAGGATTACGAAATACTGAGCCGCAATTGGCTGTGCCTGTTGGCTGCGACTGATTACGTTTTTCTAATAAATTTCGTATGTTATTTAGTGACTCTTCTTTATCCCCGGGTTGTAAAATAAAATGACCTGCTACAAACCATTCTTCTTTAGGTTTAACCACATGCCTATAACCAATTTCAAAATCACTTAAAGGTCTAACAGTAATTTCACCTTGACGATTAATCGTTTCAGCTGCTTGCACAAAACGCCAGGTTTCTCCGCCAAAACATCCCGCATTCATGGCGAGCGCACCCCCAACAGTACCTGGAATGCCAGCCATAAACTCTAAACCTTTTGCACCTAATCTTGCTGTATGCCTTGCTAATTGGGCAGCGGAAACACCTGCTTCCGCGCGTATTTGATTAGCATTTATTTCATTTAATTTATTCAATGCACCTTGGGTTACAATGACCACACCCTCTATCCCACCATCTCTAATTAACGTGTTGCTACCCAAACCCAACCACGTTAAGGGAACCGTTGGTGATAAATTTTTCAGAAAGTGCGACAAATCTTCTAAATCAGCTGGAATATAAAGCCAATCTGCCGGGCCACCAGCGCGCCAAGAGGTATAACGCGCTAATGGTTCATCCTTTAATAACTGGCCTCGTAATTGCTCATGGCTTTCAGGTGAAATGATATTGTTCATTTTGCCTCTTTCAATTCCGTTGCTGCCAATTTTGCAGCGAGGGCACCAATATTTCCTGCTCCTTGCATTAGCAATACATCGCCATCTTTTAATTCAGATTGAAAGAGAGAAGGCAACGTATCGTGTTTTTCTACAAAAATAGGTTCTATTTGACCACGCTTTTTAATTTCACTTACCAAAGAAGCGCCATCTGCACCGTGAATATATTCTTCTCCTGCAGAATACACGTCTAACAACATTAATTTATCAGGCAAGGATAAAACTTGGCAGAAATCGCCGAATAAATCACGCGTACGTGTGTAACGATGAGGTTGATAAACCATGACTAAACGTCTATCTGGCCAACTTTCGCGTGCCGCTTGTAAGGTAGCTGCAATTTCCCGCGGATGATGACCGTAATCATCAACTAAGGTCACTTTACCACCTTGTGATAAGGGGAATTCGCCGTAAATTTGAAAACGTCTGCCAATACCTGCAAAGTGTTGCAAAGCATCAACAATAGCATGATCTGGTACTTTTAATTCTGAAGCAACAGCAATAGCAGCGAGCGCATTTAAAATATTATGCCTGCCCGGCAAGTTAAGTGTAATTGCTAGAGCTGGTTGACCCTTAGGTCTTTGTACAATGAATTTAGTTTGCATGCCAGATTGCGTATAACTGAGCGTATGAAAATCTGCCGTTGCATCCATACCGTAAGTCAGTACTGGGCGCGGTAACTCAGGTAACAATTCTTTCACAACTGGATCATCTATGCATAAGACGGCTAAACCATAGAAAGGCAGCCTATGCAAAAATTCCATGAAAGTCGCTTTGAGTTGCGTGAAATCATTTTCATAAGTACCCATGTGATCTTGGTCTATGTTAGTCACAATAGAAATCATGGGTTTTAAATATAGGAAAGAGGCGTCACTTTCATCGGCTTCTGCCACTAAATAATGACCGCGGCCTAAACGTGCATTACTACCTACGCTATTTAATCTGCCGCCAATAACGAAAGTGGGATCTAATCCAGCTTCTGCTAAGATACTTGTCACAAGACTAGTCGTCGTCGTTTTGCCATGTGTACCAGCGACTGCGATACCATAACGAAACCGCATCAATTCCCCTAACATTTCTGCTCGAGGTACAATGGGAATATGCGCTTTACGAGCTGCATCTAATTCTGGATTACTCCAATCGACAGCAGAAGATCGCACTATAACGTCGGCATTTTTTATATTTTCTGCCACATGGCCGCGATAAATAATCGCACCCATCACTCTTAGCCATTGGGTAAGTGAATTTTCGGAGAGATCAGAACCAGAGACGGTGTAACCTTGACGTAATAATACTTCGGCAATACCTGCCATCCCAACTCCACCAATACCAACAAAGTGGACATGCTTAATATGTCCCATTTCAAACATCCAACTCAAAGGCTGACCTCCTTACAAATTCCAACTATTTTTTCAACTACGTTGGTTTGACGTAGTGCGTATGCGGCGTTTGCCATCGTTTTGACTCGCTCTGGCGATTTAGCAAAATCGCTCAATAAACTAGCCAATTTAGCTTCAGTCAAATCTGCTTGTTGAACACAAATTGCCGCTTGATTCTTTACCATAAATTGCGCATTAGCCGTTTGGTGATCATCGACAGCGTAGGGATAAGGAACAAAAATCGCCCCTAATCCTACCGCACAAAGTTCAGCAACCGTTAACGCTCCCGCCCGACATAATACCACATCTGCCCAATTATAAGCTTGTGCCATATCATCAATAAAAGGCAGCAATTCCACTTGCACGCCTAAAGCAGCATAATTTTCTTTAGCGGCTGCATAATGCTTTTCGCCTGTTTGATGACGCACCAAAGGCCGCTCAGTTGGTGCTAATTTAGCTAAGGCATGAGGAACTAAATGGTTAAATGCCTGTGCCCCTAAGCTACCGCCTATGACTAGTAGGTGCAAAGGAGAATGGGCTTCAGTTAATCGTTGGTCAGGGGTTTTTAACTGTAATAATTCTGTTCTGACAGGGTTTCCTACCATTTCTGCTTTAGTTGTTTGATTAAACGCATTTGGAAAGCCGCTTAATGTCTTTCGAGCTAATTTAGCGAGGATTTTATTCGTCATCCCTGCTTTTGCATTTTGCTCATGAATAACCAAAGGTTTATTGATTAACCAACTAGCCATGCCGCCAGGGCCGCTCACAAAGCCACCCATACCTATTACCAAATCGGGATTAAAGGCCTTTATCACTCGCAGTGATTGGGCGATAGCTTTAGTGATTTTAAGGGGAGCTAATAAAAGTGAGGACCAGCCTTTGCCGCGCAAACCGCTAATTGCAATACGATGCAGGGGAATATTGGCCGCAGGTACCAATTTAGCCTCTAACCCTTGGTTTGTGCCTAGCCATTCGACTGCTACCCCTTGCTTGCGCAAATAATCAGCTAGGGCCAGCCCAGGAAACACATGGCCGCCTGTACCGCCTGCCATAATTAATACGCGCTTTAATTCTCTGTTTGCCACTTAGCGCACCCCCAGTACTGCTAATCGATTTTCATAATCAATACGCAATAGTACTGCAATGACAATGCAATTAACCAATAAACTACTACCGCCGTAACTCATAAAAGGCAACGTTAATCCTTTGGTCGGTAATAGGCCTGAATTTACCCCTATGCTAACGGTAAACTGAATCGCTATCCAGAGGCCAAAGCCGTAAGCTACAAAGCCGGCATAATGTTTATCTAATCGTTGGGCTTCTTTACCTATTAGAAAAATGCGCCAGACTAATAAGACAAATAAAGCAATCACCGCCAACACACCTGCTAACCCTAATTCTTCTGCAATGACTGCAAAAAGAAAATCAGTATGCGCTTCAGGCAGATAAAACATTTTTTGTATACTTTTACCTAACCCCACCCCCAACCAACCGCCACGACCGAATGCGATTAATGATTGAGTTAATTGATAACCTGTATCAAAGGGTCGCGCCCAAGGATCTAAAAAGCTGGTTAAACGTGCTAAACGATAAGGGGCAGAAACAGCAACCAATGCTAACGCGCTAATAACTAAAGCAAACAAAGAAACAAAATGTCTAAGGCGCATCCCTGCTAAAAACATCATCCCCAATATGGTTGCAGTCACAACGACTGTAGCGCCGAAATCGGGTTCGCGTAAAAGTAAAATAGCAACGGTACTTAGAATTAACATGGGTTTTAAAAACCCGCTTAATTTTAATTTAATTTCATGATTGCGTCTTACTAAATAACCCGCCATGTAAATAACCATGATGAATTTAGTGAGCTCTGACACTTGAAAACTCAATGGACCGTAACCTATCCAGCGTGCACTGCCATTAACACTATGACCAATTCCAGGGATTAATACTAAGGATAATAAAAATAAAACACCCACTAAAAGGTAGCCGCTAAATTTATCCCAATTGATAATTTCAATTTGTATGATGAAACTGCCAATGAATGTGCCTAAGGTGAGTAGGACCAATTGCTTAAAAAGGAAGTAAAACGGTTGATGTAATTGTTTGTCTGAAACAACGATTGAAGCAGATGTCATCATCAGCAAACCTATGCCTACGATGCTTAATACCGCTAAAACAAACCATTTGTCGTAGAAGGCAGGAGCTACCATGGTTTTACGAGCCGCAGCAATAGAACGCATTGGAATCTCCATAGTTAAATTTTGAATGGTTGAATAACTGCGGATAAGGGCTAAAACTTGTTATTCTGATCGAGCAAATACTGTCATCCTGAGCGCAGCGAAGGATCTCTTTTCCATTACCTACATTAAAGCAGATCCTTCGCTGCGCTCAGGATGACAGCATTTGCGCGATCAGATAACAGGTTGGACTCCCATATCGCGGCCACTCTATTTTACAACTTACGCACCAATTCCATAAACACATCACCTCTGTGTTCATAGTTTTTAAACATATCAAAGCTAGCGCAAGCAGGGGATAATAAAACACTGTCATTAGGTTTTGCATGAGCAGCAGCTTGTTCTATAGCTTGATTAATATCGCTAGCATGAGAAATAGGGAGCTTAGTATCAATGGCCTTAGCGATATCTTGTGCCGCTTCACCTATTAACACTACGTGGCGTGCATATTTTTCCATAGCGGGCACTAAAGAAGTAAAATCTGCATTTTTTCCAACGCCGCCTGCTATTAACACTAATTTGCCTTTAATTTCTGGGCCCAAACCTTCTATGGCTGCTTGAGTTGCACCTACATTTGTTCCTTTAGAATCGTTATACCATTTTACTTGCTGGTATTCGCGTACAAATTGGCAGCGATGAGGTAAACCTTGGAATTCTTCTAACACAGCTACCATTGGCTCAAATTCAAAACCAAATCCATGTCCAATAGCAAGCGCAGCTAAGGCGTTAGCTTGATAATGTTTACCTAATACAGGTAATGCTTCTGTCGTTAGCAATGGTTGGTTTTCATAAACTAGATAGGCTTCGCCTTCATTCTCTACTAAACCAAATTCACGCTCTCCTGGTTCATTCAGTGTAAAATAAAATTTCTGCTCAGGTGGTAAAGTGACGCATTCAGTTAATACATCATCTTTGTTACACACTGCTATTTGACAATGTTGATAAACACGCTGCTTTGCACGTTGGTAATCTGCTAAATCAACGTATCTATCCATGTGATCTGGTGTAATATTTAAAATGGTTGCAACAGCAGGATTTAGTGAAAACGTGGTTTCTAATTGAAAACTAGATAATTCCAAAACGTATAAATTTGCATCTGGACGTAATAATTCTAAAGCAGGAATACCTAAATTTCCTCCCACTTGTACGTTATAACCTGCTGCTTTTGCCATTTCACCAACTAAAGTGGTGACTGTACTTTTTGCATTTGTGCCTGTGATAGCAATAACAGGTGCCTTAACTGCACGCGCGAATAATTCTATATCGCCTATTACTGGTATTCCGCGATTAGCTTGCTCAGCAATAGCAGGTTCTTTAAGTGAAACACCCGGACTTAATACTATTGTTTCTGCCTGAGATAAAAGTTCCCTATTAAAGCCACCCAGCCCTACAGGAACATTCGCTTGCAACTTATGCAATTCTGCTAATTGCGGTGGATTTTCCCGAGTATCTGTCACAGCAATAGGAATACCCTGCTGAATTAAATGTTTTGCGCAAGAAAGACCTGTTGCGCCTAAACCTACTATAACGTGTAACCCTGCTTTTGCCATAAATACCTGCCTACCTAAGTTTTAAGGTAGCTAATCCACACAATACTAATACAAAAGTGATAATCCAAAAACGCACAATCACTCTAGGCTCAGGCCAACCTTTCAATTCAAAATGGTGATGTATAGGTGCCATTTTAAAGATGCGTTTGCCTGTTAATTTAAATGAACCTACTTGTAGAATCACTGACACGGTTTCTAATACAAAAATACCGCTCATTAAGAAAAATACGATTTCTTGCCTCACTATGACTGCTATGACACCCAGCGCAGCACCAATCGCAAGCGCACCGACATCACCCATAAAAACTTGTGCTGGATAAGTATTAAACCAGAGAAATCCTAAACCGGCGCCAACCAAGGCGCCGCAAAACACAATGATTTCACCTGCTCCTGGCACGTAGGGAATAGCGAGATAATTTGCATATTGAATGTTACCTGCTACATAAGCAAAAATTCCTAGTGCACCGCTTATCATGACAGAAGGCATAATGGCTAACCCATCCAAACCATCTGTTAAATTCACTGCATTACTTGAACCTACAATCACAAAATAAGTCAGCAAAATAAATAGCGGGCCTAAAGTGACTGACATATGTTTGAAGAAAGGTATTAATAATTGGGTTTCTGAGGGGAGTTTAGCGCTAGCATAAAGATAAATGGCAGCACCCAAACCTAACAGGGATTGAAATAAATATTTTTGTCTGGCAGGCATTCCTCGGCTATGTTTTAACACTAACTTGCGATAATCATCCCAATAACCAATTGCGCCAAAACCTAACATCATTGCTAACACTAGCCATACGTAACGATTAGATAAATCACTCCATAATAAGGTACTAAATAAAATGGAGATAATAATGAAAGTACCTCCCATGGTAGGAGTGCCTGCTTTGCTTAAATGGCTTTGCGGCCCATCGTCGCGCACAACTTGACCCATATGGCGTGTACTTAGTTGGCGTATCATGCTGGGGCCTAAAATTAAGGCTAAGGCTAGCGCAGTGAGGGTGCCTAAAATGGCGCGCAGTGTTAAGTATTGAAAAACATGAAATACATGAAAATAATTCGCCAGCCATCCGCTTAACCACACTAACATGCTATTCTCCACTGATTAAATTGTGGGTACTACTTCTAGATACGTTTGGACTTCTGTTACATCATCAAATGGGATTTTTTTATCGCCTATTTGTTGATAGTGTTCAGCGCCTTTGCCAGCGATTAAAATACAATCGTTAGCGCTAGCCCATTGTATACTTTTCATAATCGCTTTAGAACGCTCAAATTCAACCTCAACTTGCATGGGATAGCTAAAACCTTGCAGAATTTGCTCAACAATAGTATTTGGGTCTTCATGTCTAGGGTTATCATTCGTGACTATGACTTTATCCGCTAATTGCTCTGCGATCTTTGCCATCAAAGGACGTTTACCTTGGTCTCTTTCCCCGCCGCAGCCAAAAACACAAACTAGTTTACCTTGAGTATGTGAGCGCAGCGCTTGTAGTACTTTTTCTAAGGCATCAGGCTTGTGAGCATAATCCACCACAACCAGCGGTTTACCTGGCTTTTTTATTAATTGCATACGGCCTGGTACAGGGTGCAATTTTGCTAATTGTGCTTTGATCTCATTAAAAGGAATGCCTAATAGGCATAAGGTAGTAAAGACAGCTAATGTATTACTTAAATTAAATTCCCCTATCAAAGGTAAAAAAACCTCGCCGCTACCCCAAGGAGAATGCAAAGTAGTATGGATACCTTCTAAGCTAAATTTAGTATTTTCAGTGTAAATCGTTGGAGCAAATTGGCTAACTTGATGCGTGCTATAGGCAAACATAGAGGGGTGGGTTAATTCACTTAACCAAGTTTTACCATGCGCATCATCGGCATTAATCACAATATGTTTAATAGGATAATCAGCAATAAAATGCCGTTTAACATTAGCATACGTAATCATGTCGCCATGATAATCTAAATGATCTTGCGAAAGGTTAGTGAAAATACCAACTTCAAAAGGAATCGCATTAATACGGCCTTGATGAATACTGTGCGAAGAAACCTCCATTGCAACAGCTTGTGCTTTTTTAGTAACAAATTCATGCAATAAAGATTGCAAAGTAATCGCATCAGGTGTTGTTAAACCTGCTTCACCTAAGGCACCATAAAGTCCGCTGCCTAAGGTACCTACTAATCCACATGATCTATGTAAATCATGTAAAGCTTGCGCTATAAAATGCGTGCAGGACGTTTTACCACTCGTTCCTGTCACACCTATCATATTTAGCTTCTTAGCAGGCTCATCGTAAAATTGCGCTGCAATAAAACCTACTTGTTGCGATAGATTTGGTATTGAAATAATAGGACTATTTCCCATCCATATTAGCTTTGCTTCATTAGACTCAGTAAGTATGGCGCAAGCACCGCGCTCTATTGCTTGATCAATAAATTCCTGGCCTTTGAGCTTTGTGCCTTGTAGAGCAAAAAAAAGGCTGTCTTTTTGCACTTTACGGCTATCTAAAGTTAAATGCGCAATACGTCTATCTGCCTCAAGCGGCAATAAAAAATAGGCTTTTAATAAAGTCGAAAGTTGCATACGTGTATCAAATCATGAGTGAAAAGTTATATTAGCACCAAGTAGCTCAATGTTCATTTTTTTATTATTCTCTTCAAAAATTAGCGCTAAATGGAATAGATTATGAACACTTAGTTAAGATTGAGCTAGGGTATTATTAAGCGGGGCATCAGGAGGCAAACCTAAAACACGCAAGGTGCCTTCCATAATTTTTTTAAAAACGGGCCCAGAAACTTCACCACCGTAATATTGTTTACCTTGTGGGTCATGAATCACAACAGCAACGACTAAGCGCGGCTGAGTCAGGGGAGCAATGCCTACAAAAGACGACGAATGATGGTGATCTAAATATCCATCTTCTCCGACCATTCTAGTTGTACCTGTTTTACCTGCTACCCTATAACCAGGAATAAATGCAGCAGTGCCTGAGCCGCCTTTATTAACAACGGACTCTAACAGTAGTAGCATTTTATTCGCAATCTCTTTCTCCAATACTTTTTCACCCGTCGGTGTTTTCTCCACGCGCAGCAACGAAACCGGCAGCTTCACACCACCATTACCTAATACAGCATAAGCTTTTGCTAATTGCAGTGTAGTTGCAGACATACCATAGCCAAAAGACAAGGTAGCTAAAGTAAAAGCTCCCCAAGGTTCATGCTTAACTAACACGCCACTTTGTTCGCCAGGAAAACCTATTCCTGTTTCTTCACCAAAACCTATTCTATGCAATAAACTCCATAACTGATTGGGTGGCAAACTGAGCACCATCTTTGAAGCACCCATATTACTTGAGACTTGCAAAACCTGAGTAAGGCTCAAAGGGCCATGATCTCTATTATCACGTACAATATTGCGCCCTACTTTCATCCAGCCTGGGGAAGTATCAATGATAGAATCCATTTGAAACTTTCCGCTTTCTAATGCACTAGCAACGGTAAAAGCTTTAATTGTTGAACCGGGCTCAAAAGTATCTGTCACTGCCCGATTACGATAACCTTCTGTTAAATGTACAGGGCGATTATTAGGATTAAACGAAGGATAATTAGCCATTGCTAATACTTCGCCTGTTTTAATATCTAAAATAACAACAGACCCTGATTGAGCTTGATTCTCAGTCACGCCTTTAAGTAATTCACGATAAGCTAAATATTGTAAACGCCTATCAATACTTAATATTAATTCGCGTCCCGGTTGCTCACTTGCAATAGTTTGAACATCAGAAATCACTCGGCCTAATCTATCTTTAATTACCCATTTTTTACCTGGCTCACCGCTTAGCCAAGCGTTATAGCCTAACTCCAATCCTTCCTGGCCTTGATCATCAATATTTGTAAAACCTATTACATGTGCTGCCGCCTCTCCTTCGGGATAATAGCGTTTATATTCTTGCTGCAAATACACACCAGGGATATGCAATGCTTTAATGGATTTTGCTAACGCAGGTGAGAGTGAGCGTTTCAAATAAACGAATTCTTTATTTTTTTGTTTATAACGCGAGACTAACGCAACAATCTCTTTAGATTTTAATTTAGTTAATTCGGCCAACTCATTTAGCGATTGTTTTTCAGTATGAAATTCTTTCGGATTTACCCAAATAGAATACACCATGGTACTCACTGCTAAGGGGAAATGTTGCCTATCTACTATCATTCCTCTAAAAGCAGGAATGCTAACTTGTCTTAAAACACGCTCATCACCCTGATGTCGTAAAAAACTTTGGTCCACGATGGAAAGATCGAAAACACGCCAAGCAAGTCCTGTCGCTGCCATGCAAATGACAGCGAGGATGAGATAAAAACGCCATGCAATGAAAGTGGGTTTATATTTCTGACTCACCTTAACCTACTTTCATTCTTTCACTATTACGATGGATTTGTTTTCAGGTACAGCCATACCCAAATTCGTTTCAGCCAAATGCTGAATACGAGATTGCATCATCCACGTGCTTCGCTCAAGCAGCAGCTGCCCTTGCTCTACACTTAAGCGATGCTCTTCTAATTGATCATGCTCGTAAGCTGCGTGCATAACGCGAGTGGTATGCGTGACATAAATAATGCTTAAAGCAGACAATAAAATACCCACTGCCATCATTACTATCGCAATTTGTTTACGATTAAGTAAATGAGTTAATAGTAAATGACGAGATAAAACACCTTGATGAACTAAGCGTGCTGCCGCGTTCATGATAGTTTCTCCGCAATTCTTAAAATAGCACTACGTGCTCTGGGGTTAAGATTCACTTCCTGTAAATCTGGTTTTATTGCTTTTCCGATAGATTGTAGTCGCGCATTAAAATTACCTCCTTTTATTGGTAATCCACGCGGTGGCTCTTCTCCTTTTTCATGCTGTTTAATAAACTGTTTAACCAAGCGATCTTCCAATGAATGAAAGCTGATAACACACATTCGTCCTTGTGGTGCTAATACATTTAACGCTTGATCTAATCCCTTTTCCAAATCAGTTAGTTCTTGATTAACTGCAATGCGAATTGCTTGAAAACTACGTGTCGCAGGATGTTTATCATGCGGCTTTTTTGGCTTTGGCATAGAAAATTTAATAATATCTGCTAATTGCGCTGTGCTTTTTATTGGCGCTTCTTGCCTTGCAGCCACAATGGCTCTTGCAATACGACGAGAAAATTTTTCTTCTCCGTACTCCCAAAGAATATTGGCTAAATCCGTTTCATCAATTTCCATTAGCCACTGCATAGCACTTTTACCTTGCGTGGTATCCATGCGCATATCTAATTGACCTTCACGGCTAAAACTAAATCCGCGCGCAGGATTATCAAGCTGCGGAGAAGACACACCTAAATCAAATAAAATACCGCTTATTTTTTCAGTTAAATTAAATTCATTCATGTAACGCGCTAAATTAGCGAAAGAGCTATGTATAATCGTAAAGCGCTTATCTTTAATATGCGCATTAGCATAAGCGACCGCTTCTGGATCTTTATCAAATGCAATCAAGCGACCGTTTTCACCTAAGCGATTTAAAATAGCTTGAGAATGACTACCACGACCAAACGTGGCATCAATATAAATACCATGAGTAGAAGTAATGAGGTGAGTAATAGCCTCAGTTAATAAGACTGGAACATGTTGGTGGAAAGTTTCGCTCATGCGGCACGCTGCCATGTTAATTAAAACCTCGTATTACATCACAACGAAATCGATTTCACTTCATCGGGTAACAATGATTCAGCTTGTGACTCTTCCTCTAACCAATCACTACGCTTCTCATTCCAATGAGCTTCATCCCACAGCTCAAACTTTTTTCCTTGCCCTACTAACACTGCGTGCTTAGTTAAGCCCGCATAATCTCGTAATAAGGGTGGTAAGAGAAGACGCCCTTGACCATCCATTTCCACATCCGTTGCATGTCCTATTAACAAACGCTGTATGCGTCGTGCCGCTGGGTTAAAGCTTGGAAGTGCAGCAATTTTAGCTTCAATTGCCTCCCATTCAGGCATGGGATATAGCAATAAGCAACGCTCTTCCGTATCAATCGTTAATACCACACTGTTTTGCTTGCCTGCTCGCAAGCGTTCGCGGTAGCGAGTAGGCATAACCATCCTACCTTTGCTATCAATACTTAAACCTAGTATGCCGCGAAACACTGCATTATCCTCCGATTGAAAGCCTTCAAATAAGCAGTCAAAAACCAATGGGTTTAATTTAAATATACCACAATTTTCCACAATAAAACCACTTTCTGCCACTTTTCTCCACATATTGCAGCATTTTTAAAAATAAATTTGACCCTAAGCTAAATTGCTGTAAAAGTAGCAATTTTTGGGTAAATTAATGCGAATTCTATTGTTAACTCACAGACAGAATGATTTAGAAATCGGCGGATTAGCCGAGTTTTTGCATTTTTTACCTGCGGCATTAAAAAAACAAAATCACGAAGCTATTATCTATACACAAAGCCAATCTGCTACTTGTGAGTTACAGGGTCCCACCTTATTACCAAACGGCGCAAAACATTATTGTGGGCCATTTCTTAAACCTAAATTTTTTATTTCACTAGCTGAATTACTTCCACTGATCGCACTATGCAAAAAAGAAAAAGTCGACATTGTGCACGCACAAGGAACGTATAGAGCAGGTTTTATGGCTATGCATTTACATAGAAAACTCGGCATACCTTACGTAGTGACAAGTCATAGCGATATCTTACCCACCAATTCGGAACGCATTAAACGAGCCGGTATTCAAAAACGCTGCCGCAAGGTACTTAAACACGCCGCCTACATTACGCATTTAACCCCTGTCATGCAAGCTGCTTCTGATGAAATTTATCCTACTCCTCATAAAAGTCATTTTATTCATAATGGAATTGATGTGAGTGATTGGAAAATTTATCAAGGACAGTCGACTTATAATTACCTTTTAGCAATAGGACGATTAGAAGAGGAAAAAGGGTTTCCTGTTTTACTTGATGCATTTTCTAAGTTACGTGAAGAAAATCGAGAAATTTCTCTTGTTTTTGCAGGTTCTGGGTCAATAAAAGAAACGCTCGTAGCTAAAGCACAGATGCTTAATATTCCTATTCAATATACTGACGATGTAGAAAATTTACTTCCTGGGCATCTTGTTTTAACTGGGTATGTGCGTAACGACGTAAAGAAAAAATTTTTTGCGCATGCAAAACTTATTTTATTTGCTACACAACCGCATTTATTTGAAGAAGCGTTTGGCATCGTGCAGCTTGAGGCACTTGCGGCAAAAAAAAGGATTTTAGCTAGCGCAACGCAGGCTACTTGTTATTTGAAGCAATTGGGAGCACCTATTCATCTTGTTACTCAGCCCCAGGAAAGTAATGTTTGGGCAGAGAAAATTAAGCGATCATTAATTGATAATGGCGCATCTCAGGGAGATGAGGCGTTTATTGAGCGGTTTGATTGGGAAATTATCGCTAAAGATTATGCGAATGTTTATGGAAGTGCGTTAGCTAAATAAATTGAGTCAGTCTATAAGCCGGGTTCTGTCGTGGACAATCATTTATCTAGGACACTTGTCACCAAGCATCTCATGCAGCCTACCCAAACTCAGCACGGGTCGCACTCTAGAGTTCCTATTTGGCCTTACTCCAAGCGGGGTTTACCTTGCCACACCTGTTACCAGTTGCGCGGTGCGCTCTTACCGCACCTTTTCACCCTTACCCTTACAATAAAGCAAAGGCGGTTTATTTTCTGTGGCACTTTCCATAGGCTTACACCTCCCAGGCGTTACCTGGCGCTTTACCCTATGGAGCCCGGACTTTCCTCTTTAACTAACGTTAAAGCGATTGTCTAACTGACTCGGGCGCTATAATAGCATAAAAATCCAGTAAAAGAGCAAATATTATTCAGGCTTAGGATTGTTATTTTCTTTAATAGGGTCTTTACAACCAGAGTAAACAAATTGATTTAGTACATTAAAATAAGCATTTAACCAGCCTAGCCCCGTTACCTTATGGTCTATAAATAAAGCCGGTTTAAAATGGCCGTCAGGCTGACCTTTTTCTAAATATTGAACTATTTTATGGCATTCATGAACAGGTTCAATTAAGTGCCCATATTGATATTCTGCTAAATGATCAACATAGGGCTTTAAAGCAGCGATATCTCGCAAAATAGCGTAATGGCGAAAACAAAGTTTATCTTTAACATCTAATTTATTTTCTTTTAATTTTACAAAACAGGTTTTAGCGGTTTCATAAAATGAATTAAATTCATCTGCATGACGAGTGCGGAATTTAACATTGAGATCAATATAATTGTCTTCAGTCATGTGCTCATCCTTGTGGTTGATTTTCCGCAATATCCCTGCAAAAAATAGTAATAAAATTTGCCAAATCACGCTGATAATTTGCTTCAGCCGGTTTTTCCTGTACTTGGAAAAATACAAATTCTCTTGCACAAATATTTTTTAATTCCTCTAATTTTTGTTGAGGTTGATTAAAAATCGTTTCTGGTAATTTATCGCTAAGCTGATTAACAGCAGCAGTCATTTGATTATCATTCATACCTACTATGTTTTGTATATCTTGCTTTGATTTTACATTAAACACAATTTTAAGAATATGGTGGATAGCATCAATCACTTCGTCCGTAAATTGCTGTCTTTGCATTTTCATCCTTTACTCCTAACTAATATTTTAATTTACTTTGGGCTTATTTTCCTTTCTTAGCAAGCGCCATCTCATAGAGAACATTTTTACGTTCACCTGTAATTTTACTTGCTAGCGCTGCAGCTTGTTTAACTGGCAATTCTTCTAACAAAATATCTAATACTTGCTCAGGTATGACTTCTTTACTCTCGCTTTGCTCTTCAT
Organism: Gammaproteobacteria bacterium; assembly: GCA_014132615.1. Lineage (GTDB taxonomy): Bacteria > Pseudomonadota > Gammaproteobacteria > DSM-16500 > DSM-16500 > Aquicella. The sequence continues at coordinate 10,205 of BMAH01000030.1, read as the reverse complement.
CAATACCCTGCACTAAAATAACAATTTCCCCTTTTTGCTGATGAGGATGGGCCTCGTAATAGTTAATTAACCCGCTTAATTCATCGCTCAATACTGATTCATGAATTTTAGTTAATTCACGGGCAACGACAGCTTTACGCTCAGGACCAAACACTTCTGCCATGCTTTGCAAAGCGCTTAATAAACGGTGTGGTGCTTCATAAAAAATTAGGGTTCTATTCTCATGCAATAATTGAGTTAAACGATTTTTACGCGCTTCTGTTTTAGGAGGTAAAAATCCCTCAAAAGTAAATCTATCTGTAGGTAAACCCGCTACGCTTAATGCTGCAATTAATGCACAAGAGCCTGGAATTGGCGTTACTGGTAATCCTCTTGCTTTTGCTTCACGCACAACATGGAAGCCAGGGTCGCTAATTAAAGGGGTGCCTGCATCGCTAATTAATGCGACAGATTCACCTTCTTCTAATAAATCGATGATAATTGCTAAGCGTTCACGCTCATTAAATTCGTGTAAAGAAAGAGTAGGCTTATCAATAGAAAAGTGCTTTAATAGGGGCGCCGCATGCCTGGTATCTTCCGCTGCAATTTTATCTACCATTTTTAATACAGAAACAGCTCGCATAGTCATATCTTGTAAGTTACCAATTGGGGTGGCAACCACGTATAATGTTCCAATTTTATTATCTTGCATAAAGAGTCACTTAATATGAAAAAACGTATTATAGCGAAGATTTCTTTACTAACGGGTTTTATTATTTTAACCCATTTTCAAATCGCCTTTTCTTTTCCTATTTCCTGGGATGAATCTCCTCAGCAAATTTGGGAAGACTTACAACATACTTCATCTACTAAGCTAGCGCTAATGCAAAATGAAAGTGATGAAGCTTTGCCTCTGGGTTGGATCACACTTGCGTTAATTACTAAACAAAAAACATTAACCAATGAGCAATTAGTGCAGCAATTATTAACTTGGCGTGAGGATAATCCTAATCACCCTGCTAATCAATTATTACCCGATAATGAAACCTTAAATCAATTACAGCTTTCATCAAGGCCTAAGCAAATTGCTGTTTTACTCCCTCAGAGCGGTGAATTTCAAGCAGTGAGCCAATCTGTTAGAGCAGGCATTTTAAATGCCTATTACAAACACGGTTTAAAAAATCAACAACGCATTAAGTTTTACGACACGGCAGGAAAAGAAACTGTTGAAGCAGTGTATGAAAAAGCTGTAACCGAAGGGGCTGATATGGTAATAGGCCCGCTTTCAAAAAACCAGGTCAAGCAATTAAGTCAGCAAGTCAAATTTACTACACCAACCCTTGCGCTTAATTACAGCCACCAATCCACTAGCTTACCTACTAATTATTTTGAATTTGGTTTGTTACCTGAAGATGAGGTAATTCAACTAGCTAATCGCGCACGTAATGCAGGCTTAAAACGCGCTATTGTCATTGCACCGCATTCAGCATGGGGCAAACGATTAACACAAGCTTTTTCTAAACAATGGTCTCAGCTTGGTGGCAAAACACAGGCGGAATGGCATTTTTCTAATCGAAATACCTTTAGTCAGGAAATAGCTAGATTATTGGGAATTAATATTGAAAAAGATAATAAATTAGCAAAACGTAATTCAACCAAAGCGGCATTAGCTGAACAACGCAGACAAGATGTCGATGTTATTTTCTTATTTGCTAACGCACAAGATGCAAGAATGATTGTGCCTTTACTAAGATATTATTACGCAGGTGATATTCCTGTTTTTGCCAATGCTTCTGTTAAAAACAGCATCAATTCCTTGCAAAAAAATGAAGATTTGCAAGGTGTCACTGTATGCGATATTCCTCAGAAAAATAATACGGATAAAACAAATAGAATGCGTGCCATAGGTGAAGATGCTTATCTTTTAAGCCAATCTTTATATCGTTTAGCTGTACTGCCCAACTTTCCTTTATATGGCTCAACGGGTGCATTGAGTTTATCGGATAAACATGAAGTGCATAGACGTTTACCTTGCGAGTTAATACAACGTGGTTAAAGTGGATAAACAAAAATCCGGGCAATTAGCTGAGAGCAAAGCCTATACTTATTTGCTTACTCAAGGAATGACTTTATTAATTAAAAATTATCGTTGTTCATTTGGTGAAATTGATTTAATCATGCAAGATAAAGAAGATATTGTCTTTGTTGAAGTACGCAGCCGAAGTCGTGATGATTATGGTCATGCTTCTGAAAGCATTAGCCTAACTAAACAAAATAAATTAATTAAAACAGCAATACATTTTTTACAAAAAAGAGCTTGGATAGATAAGGTAGCTAGTCGATTTGATGTCGTGACCATTCATATGAATGGTAATGAAGATCAACTTGAGTGGATTAAAAACGCCTTCTGGCCGGCATCTTAGAGGATAATATGAATAATATAACTGAACGCATTAGGATGAACTTTACAGATAGTATACAAACGAAAATTAATTCAGCTGATGCGCTAATTAACATTATTGCTGAGGCTAGTGAAGAAATGGTGCAAGCGCTGCTTGAAGGGCATAAAATTCTTAGCTGCGGCAATGGCGGCTCTGCGTGTGAAGCACTGCATTTTAGTTCACAGATGTTAAATCGATTTAAACAAGAAAGGCCTGGTTTACCCGCTATTGCATTGAACGCCGATATTCCAACAATGACAGCCATTGCAAATGATTATCACTTTACTGATGTCTTCGCTAAACAAGTGCGCGCCATTGGGCAGCAAGGTGATCTTTTATTAGCCATCACTACCAGTGGCAATTCTTCAAATATAGTGAATGCAATTAAAGCGGCCCATGATAAAAACATGGGGGTGATTGCATTAACAGGCCAAGATGGTGGTAAAATACTTGATCATTTGTATGAAAAAGATATTGAGATACGTATACCGTCTTATGATACGGCGCGTATACAAGAAGCACATTTACTGATTATTCATTGTATGTGCGACATCATAGATTACCGACTTTTCGGCCACGGGGATGCAATAACATGAAACGATTTGTTAAACCATTATTAGCCATTGCAAGTTTAAGCTTAACGTTACAGGGTTGTATATTTGTTGCAGGCGCTGCAGCGGGCGCTGCTGCTATCGCTGTTGTGTATGATCACCGTACGCTTTCTAATACGTTAGAAGATACGCAAATTTCGAATAAGATAGTCGATAAAATTAGAGGTATAGCAAATTTACGTGATAATAGTCATATTGAAGTGACTGTATTTAATCACATCGTTTTACTGACAGGTGAAACACCAAAACCTGAATGGCGTGAACAAGCAGAGCAAATTGCGCGGTCTGTTCCTAGTGTGTCGCGCGTTTATAATCAAATTACTATTCAAGGCCCTACTTCTTCTCTCACTCGCACTAGCGATTCTTGGATTACGACTAAGATTAAGTCACAAATGCTTGCGACTGAAGATTTAAAATCAGGCAGCATTAAGGTTGTTACCGAGAATGGTGTGGTTTATTTAATGGGTATAGTCACGACTGAACAAGCAGAAATTGCGGTAGATATTGCAAGGCAGGTGTCTGGAGTTCAGAGGGTGATGAAAATATTTCAGTATAGAAATAAGCCAGCAGCTTAGAGGTTATTGATTATCCTCTCTTACAGCTTATGATAAGAGAGGATGATAGAAAAATTAGAATATTAGCTACCAATTACCCATTCTATTTTCAGTATTGTTACTTTTACCCTCAACCAAAATTGGCGAACTTGAAGCTGAAGTTCCTTGTTTAGGGCTATGGAAACCACAAGATTGAAGAGATTTTGCATGGGTAGGCAATTCGCCACTTCTGATCCTACGTTTTACTGAACTACATTCATCTTTTGGTGCAGTAAATGACTTCTCAGTTGGACTACCACCTGGGGAAGAAGAGGGAGAACTTAATCGTTTTTGAATAAGGTTATTACTGTTAGAAGTTGGAATTGGCACAGGCTGTGTTAGTCTTATTACCCTATTTTGTGGACTTGGTTTAGCTGCTTGTATTTGTGCTTGCTTAAGCTTATCTATAGTACCAGCAAGAAACTCACTAGCTACGTTTATCTTTTTAGTTTGCATGTGCCTATGCCTATCTACAGTTTGGTCTTGATTAGTAACCTCTTTTAAAAGCGCCTGAGTGATTCCTTCAGCAAGTGAAGTAACTACGCTATCAAATGTAAAAGCCCTTTCTTTTTGACTGTGAGGTCCGCTATATTCCACTTGTTCAGCACTGAAATCTTCATCATGTTCAGTATCCATTCTTTCCTCGTCACCTTCCTCGTCACTACTACCAGAATAACTGCAGGCAGGCGTTGAGCAGGCGCTATGCTCAGGGCTTTCTAAGCTATCAGTGTCACTTTCTACTTCAATCTCTGGCTCATTAGATTGAGATTGCATCAATTCCCCATCCTTTTCCTTTCCTTTAACTCGCACATCTTCAGTTGATTGGCTTTCTCTTACTCGCATTGTAGTCTCGCCTTTTTTAATTGTTATTTGCTGCTGATCTTGGGTGATTGGCTCATCTTTTTCTTTCCCTTTCTCTTCACTTCTGCATATATTCTTGTTATTAATATCATTAGATAAAGACTGTTGTAAGCTGCTTAATTGTTGTTGCTTTTTGTTCTTCTGTTTCCATTCTGCATATTTTAAAGATATAACCTCCAAAGAAGCTGCTGATAAGCCTAACTCTTCACAGTAATTAGGCTCCTTTGAACGTAAAAGATGGTTCATTATATTGAAAACTTTATTATGAGTATGAAACAGTATATTTGTGGAAGGAGAGAAATGCTCTGTAGATTTTAATTGCATCAAAAGAAAAATAGTTTCTTCTATAATACCTTGACGCACAGTTTGCTGATCTTTTCCATATACTTTTACAAATCGCTCGCCATCTTTCGCAATCAATGGTTCCAAATCTTTACTGTATTTTTCTAAAAGCTGGCTAAAAGCTTCATACATCCTATCCCATTCTTTTTTATTTTTGTCTTTCCAGCTTGGAGGAGCAATAGCTTGTAGCTTAAGGGAAAGTAACCTAGTATCAAAACTATAAAACTTATCCGGGTGGTTTGCTAATATATCTTTTACTTTTAACAAATCTGCTTGTAACTTATCTGGATTGTCTTGATTTAAAAACAAGCAGATATGGTAGGCACTTTCCCCATCCTCTCTGGGATAAACTGCATTTTTATCAAGCCATCTGATAATTTTATCTAAAGCTTCTGCATCAATTTGCTCACCAGAGGGTGTATTATATCCAAAGCAAACAGCCAACGTAATTTGGCCATTATTTTTCTTCATTTTATCGAATTTTTTAGTTAAATTTTCAGGCTGTCTATCTTCATTGATTTTCTTTTTATTCACAATAAGTGTGCGCATTTTTACCTCTCCTCAAGCATGTTTTACTTTTATCCAGCCGCATACAGAGATAGATTACATTTTATGTAGCTATAATATTACATAATTGTCAGTTTTTGTCATTCCGGCCCTATATGATACAAATTTAAAATTTGAATAGGAATACTAGTATTATATAATCCACACTTTTAATCTTTGTAATCGCTTAAGATGCCTAGATGACTATGAACGAAACAGCAGCCTACATTACTCAATTAAAGCACCTCATAGAAAAACAAAAAATGGAAATTGAATCGCACAAAATAATTGTTGAAGCTTTCAAAAAGGACATTATTTTATTACAAAATCAATTGAAGGAAAGCATTTCTTTACAGAAGATTATTGCTCTCATGCCGGGAAATATTTATTGGAAAGATAAAGACGGCAAATATTTAGGGACAAATGACAATAATGCCAAGGTTTGTAATCTAACACCACAAGAAATGATAGGCAAGTGTGACAAAGATATACATCCGGCTCACATCTCAAATAAATTAGAAAAAGTTGATAATGAAGTGATTGCATCGGGAATAGCTAACTTTTGCGAAGAAGAAGGGCCAACTGTTAATGGACGCACTCATACTTTTTTAACACAAAAAATTCCGTTTCATGATGATGAAGGTAATATTCATGGTTTATTAGGTATATCCATGGATATAACTGAAAGAAAAGAAATGGAAAATGAATTAAAAATTGCAAAAGAAAAAGCAGAAGCATCAGACAGGGCTAAATCACAATTTTTAGCCGTCATCAATCATGAGTTACGTACGCCATTAGCTAGCATCACAGGATTAATCAATTTCCTAAAAAGAAAAAACCTTCCTAAAATTGAAGAAGAAAAATTACTGCATGGCATAGATAGCTGCGCTAAACATTTATTAAATTTAATCGATGACGTATTAGATTTTAGCCGATTAGACGCTGATCAATACCATTTAAAATTAACTACCGTTAATCTAGGTAGCTTATGGCATGAAGTATTTACTATTGTTAATCCATTAGCTGAAAGCAAAGGCTTGGCACTCAGTTTTGATAATCCTCCCTCACCCATTAACATCATCACTGATGCACGAATTTTGCGACAAATTTTAATTAATTTAGTTACCAACGCTATCAAATTTACTGAGGCAGGTTATGTCAAAGTTAAAACTATTATTCCTAGTCACTATGAAACCGTGTTGCCATTAAAAATAGTGATAGAAGATTCTGGTATAGGTATTCCAGCCGATAAATTGGAAGCGATTTTTGAACCTTTTCAGCAATTGGAAGATGCCTACACAAGACAATCTAGCCGCAGTGGAACAGGATTGGGATTAGCCATCGTTAAAAAATTAGCCTCACTAATTGAAGCCGCTATCTCTGTAGAGAGTAATCTAAATCACGGTAGTCAATTTACTTTAACCAGTGAATTTAAAATAGCGAAAACATCAGAAGATGCTTTAGCAAAACCTTCTCTTGCCATTGCTAAAAGCAAACCTAAGCCTATTACTAAAATACTTTATCCAGATTACTTAACTTATCAACCGCATATTCTTTTAATTGAAGACGATCCTATTGTTCAATTTATTCATGAAAAATTATTACGAGATTTAGGCTGCAAGGTAGATGTAATTACTCATGGTTTGGAAGCAATAAAAATATTAGACAAACATCACTTAGTGCTAGCAGACATTAGCTTACCTGATATTAGTGGATTCGACGTAATTAAAACCATGCGTAAGCAACATGCAAACCGGCAATTACCTATTATTGCATTAACTGTTTACAATGGGAAAGCAGAGAAAACGGCTTGCTTAAATGCGGGAGCAAATGCATTTAAGAACAAGCCCATTTCGCCTGAAGCCTTAAGAAAATTATTACTTAAATATTTACCTCAACAGCTAGATTAATTAACTAATCTAGCTGAGTGGTTTCTTTTCAATTCTAGAATTTTAACTTCTTGTTCTTGTCTGGTTAAAGAAGGGTTTATTCGTGCCTGTGCATTATCAAATAAATTTAAACTAAGAGTTTGAGTGACAGGCGTCAACTTAGTGACTAATTCGACTGATGCTCTAGGAAGCGTAAGATTCTTTGTTGCTAATGCATAAATTTCATCATAAGTTTTATCGTATAAACTAAGCAAACAAGCAGCGATTTGCATATACGCTGTTATACAATTAGCTTCTGTCTCTTTTTTAAGCACAGCCAATTCACGATTAGAATAAGTTTTATGCCTCGTACGATGACGATACACATCTTCAACTAAATTCTTAATCCATTGATTACCCATTAAAATCCATAAATAAGCGCTAGCAGGTAACCCCTGTACTTGCTCAGCACTTAACTCAGGGTGTGCTGCTTGGCGTGACTCAAAATTAATTACTTCCCTAGATAATTTATTTTTATTTAATTTATTAACTTTAGCTTCTACCCATATAGAAAATTTGCCCGGCGCTGATGGTAAGCGAAAAAGAGATTTTTCGTATGATTTTATAATTGCTTGAACGCGACTTAAATTTTTTTCTATCATTTCCTGTTGTGGATCATATTGCAGCGCGCGCTTATAATCTCTTTCAGCTAATCTGAATTTTTTTAGCCCTTCATAAATTGCACCTCTATTGTTATAAGCTAGTGGATTTTTGGGGTCTAATTCTATTGCTTCACTGAGTAAATTAAGCGCTCTTCCATAATGACCAATTTCCCGTAAGACATAGGCTAAATTAATGTAAGGCCTGGGGGTTTTAGGTGACTGACTAATAATGTGTTCTAATTTTACTATTTGCTCCCTGATACTTTCCTGATTATCTACATCTAACGTTTGCTGCTCCTGCTCAAATTTTAATTTTTTAACCCGTTGCAATGCTTTTTCTATATCATTTTGCTGTGTTAAATTTTCTTCAAATTGTAAAGCTTTGTTGTAATCAATTTCTGCTAAATCTAAGCAACCTTGATGCTCATAAGCGAGAGCTCGCTTGATATAAGCTTGCTTGATGTAAGATTTTATGGCGTATGTCATCTCATAATGATCTATTATCTTAGTAAAACCTTTTACGACTAGCTCATAATCCTCTTCTTTTTGTAAGGCGCTTAATTCTAATTCTGATGCTTGCTTTAAGCTTATAACACGTTGTAGTGATTGCTCTACTTTTTGTCTTGATTGTTCCTCTACTAACTCTAAAACACTTCTATAATCAGCTTCTGCTAAATCCAAACAACCTTGATTCTCATGCAGGCTCCCCCGTTCAAGGTAGGCTTGTATGTAACCTTGGTTAGGGTTGTTTATTACTTTAGTAAAATCTTCAATTGCTAGCTGGTGATCACCGTTTTTAAAATAGGTGTCTCCTCTATTTAAATAATGAGTTTTTAATAATTCTAAAGGGGCTTCCGAGGAAGAAGATATCGCTTCTTCTAAAATTTCGCCAATAATTTTATCGTACATTGCTATTTGCAAATTATAGTCTTCTGGATGGCTTATTTTTAACTCTTCTATAATCTCGATATAATCATGACGTAGCATACCCACGCTCGCTTTGTTTCTAATAATAATGAATAAGCATTATAACATAAAAAGTAGCACAAAAAGCCCATCAACCAGGCTTTTGTGCAATTTTTGTAAGGATAAGGAGGGGGAAAACTATTCGACTAATTTCAATATAGGCTTAGCTTTTGGCTTTGCATCACCGGTAATTTCAGCTTCATTTGCATCCAAGGTATAGTTATCTCTTATTCCACCGTCAATTTTCTTCAAGGGGGTGATAGAAGGGATATCAGAAGGCTCTTCATCACCTTCATCTTCTGCGTCGAAAAAGATACCTTCACCGTTTTCTTCCGCATAAATAGCGAGCACAGCTTTAATAGGAGCAGAAATGATATGTATCACGCCAGAGAAAGAGGCTTTGAACTCTACTAATTCATTGCCAATCTTTAAATCTCTTACTGCTGAATTTGAAATATTAAAAACAATTTCACCGCCTTCTGCAAAATCCAAAGGAGCTTTGCATTTAGGATTATTAGCATCAATGACAAGTATAGGTGTGCAAGCACTGTCAATGATCCATTGATAAAATGCGCGTAAAAGATAAGGCCTGTTAGATAGCATGACAATACTCCCTTAAGCAGTTTCTGCTCTAGCCAATTTTCTTAATTCTTGCTCTGCCTCAGTGAGGCTAGCTTGGAATGAATCGCGCTGAAAAACTCGCTCAGCATATTTATTAATTGCTTTTGTTTCTGCCGCTGAAAAATTACTGCTAATGCCCCAGGTAGGTAAACGCCATAAAACGGGTGCAATACAGCAATCTACTAAAGTAAATTCATCACCCATGAAATAAGGAGAAGAGTTAAATACAGGCACTAATTGAGAAATGTAAGTACCTAATTCTTTAGCAGCAGTACGCACATCAGCTGCTTTACCTGTTTCTAATTTACGAATTAATGGGCCCCATTCCCTATCAAAGCGATAAATAATTAAGCGTGCTTTTGCCCTAGCAACGGGGTAAACAGGCATAAGCGGTGGATGAGGAAAACGCTCATCTAAATATTCAGTAATAATATTAGGTTCGTATAGCGCCAATTCTCTATCTACTAAAGTAGGAACCGTGCCATAAGGGTTTAAATCGAATAAATCTTCAGGTTTACCACGGGCTTCTATATTAACGACTTCGTAGGAAACGCCTTTTTCTGCAAGAACGATACGAACGCGATGACTTAAAATATCGACTGCACCGGAGTAAAGTGTCATGACGGAGCGTTTATTTGTAATAATTGCCATGCTGATCATCCTCACAAGAATAGGTTATATCTAACATAAGCACTACAATCTGCGATCAGTGCAT
>BMAH01000029.1 GCA_014132615.1 Gammaproteobacteria bacterium | reverse complement strand
AGGTATTTCTTCTTCAGTCATAGATAGTGCATCGATGATATGTCCTTTTTTAAAGACATCCTTATTACGAATATCGATCACGACAGCATGTTCATGGTTAATAAGTCGAGTAGCACTAGCAGGCGAAAGGGTAGTAGCACTGCGTTTAGCTCTAATAACTTCAACTATAATAAGTAAAATAAAGAGAGCAAGTGTCGTTAAACTAAGCGTTGGATGGTTGGATGTAAATTGTATTAATTCTTGCATAATTGCTGCCTTAATTAATTAGTATAAGCAAAGCTAAAACGCGTTAATTTATAGTGTCTTACTTGGGATAGCAACCTTACCGTCGTGCGATGGCCCAAATAGTTATTTTTTCTGCACCGGCTTGTTTGAGGGTTTTGGCTAATTCTCTGACAGTGTAGGTAGTTGTAATGACGTCATCGACTATGGCAATAGAGAGATTATCATAACGCTTAGTTGCCATGAAAGCATTAGCAAGATTACATTCTCTTAACGCAGCTTTTAAAGTGGTTTGCGCAGCGGTTGCTTTGGTACGTTTTATTCCAAGCTTATCTATTTGAATATTAAACGTTTTAGCAATAGGCTTTGCAATTTCTAGCGCCTGGTTAAAACCCCGTTCTTTTAACCGTTTAGTATGAAGGGGTACAGGAATAATTAAATCGGGTAACATTTCCTCTCTGTACCAATTGCTACTCATGCGCTGAATAAATAACTGTGCTAAGGTTTGCGCATACATCAAATTTCCTTGGAATTTAAGCCGTAGAATGCATTGCATAATCGGCGGTTGATAATGAAATAGGGCATAAGTTTTATCAAAAAGAGGCGGCTGCGCGAGGCAAAACCCACAAATTAACCCTTGAGAATGAGATAAAAATTGGCCGCATTGCACACAATTTTGCGCTAAAATAGGCAAATCATTTTGACATGGCTCACATAATTGACAGCTTTCCTGGGTTTTTCTCAGACAGAGTAGGCAGTGGGTTGGAATAAGACGGGTAATAAGAGTTTTTATGAATGAAGCAAAAAACATACAATGGTTTCCTGATCAATATGAGCAAGCAGCAGTTGTTGCACAAGAGGTGCTACAAGCTATGCTTGCGAGATTGGATTGGATGACGTTAGAACCTAAAACTATTCTTGATGTCGGGTGTGGGCCAGGGTTATTAACAAGCGCATTAAAAAACCGTTATCCCAATGCGCATATTATTTCGATTGATAATCATCACGGCATGCTTACTTATGCAAAAAATAAAGCTCTCTTTAGTGTGCAGGCAGAAGCTAATCAATTGCCCATAAAAGATCATTCAATCGATTTGGTGATAGCTAATCTTCTTTTACCTTGGTGTGATGATGTAACAACGATTTTAAAAGCTTGGCGGCAAGTTTTACGTAGTGAAGGGCTGGTTATGTTTAGTGTTTTAGGTTGGGATACCTTGCAAGAATTTAAAAACACGGAGGTAGAAATCATACCGCATTTAGTTGATATGCATAATGTGGGAGATGCTTTAATTCAGCAAGGATTTTTAGAGCCTGTGCTTGATGTTGATTATTACACGACTACTTATAAAGACTCAGCAAAATTAGCACAAGAATTAATACTAACGGGTATGACAAACAATATAAGTAAAGCGGTTTTTAATCATTTACCTAAAGATGCTGACGGCTCATGGCCTGTAACTTATGAAATTATTCACGCTCATGCTTTTACCCCTTCTTCTTTTGAAGCTAAAGCCTATTCGGAAGAAGGGGTGACGCGTATTCCTCTTTCGCAATTACGGCATACGTTACGAGCTAAAAATTAATTCTCCGTCTTGTGGATTTCTCCTAGTGAGATCCGGACTGTCGCTATCACTTGGTGGTAATTCAGGGCCAACAACACTTCCAAATGTTTTAAGACCGGGATACGAGCTACCCATTTTATGTTTGCGTTTATTAGTGGGAGATTCTTCTTCATGAAGAAAATTGCCATCAATAAGAGGAGGGTCAATTGTAACTTCTTTTGCTTTTTCAACTTCTATTACAGGGCTTTGATCTCTCTTAGAGTGAGAGGTTTTGGCATTTTCATCTGAGACGTTTAATGATTTAGTTTTTGTTATAATAGACTTAGATGAGAGAAGTATTTTATCTTGAGAATAGGGCTGTATTACGACTTCTTTTGAAGAATCAATAAATCTACTGCTTATAATACTGTCCCCAAGCTTACTGCCAAAAAAACCACCAATCACAGCGCCAGCGGGAATGCTCATACCCAATGTAACAGGTGCTAATAAAAAGCCGAGTAGTGTACCAAAGAGAACTCCTAGGCATCCTCCAATTACCCTGCCAAGTGTACGCATTATATTGCCTTCTTTGGATGTTTCTCCTGAAGGCTCTATAGTTGGTCTAATTGGATCAACTTCTTGTGCGATTTCATTATCTGTTAATACACTTTCATCTTCTGTTAACACAGCACCATTTAATAAAGGCTCAACTTCCTGATGAATGCCTTGATTTTGTAAATCACCTAACACCTGATCAGTAGCAAGTTTAGTATTTCCTATATCAATTTTTTGAAATTTGATACGTGTAGACATTCTATTAGTAGAGCTTGTTGGTGTGGGTGTTTTTTTTCTTTTAGTAAGAATGCTTTTAGCTATTTCTTTTGAGGCTTCTATAATTTTTTGTGCTTTTTCTTTTTTATTTAATCTTTTTTCAATAGATGCCTGTAACTCAGCAAGATAAGTTGATAAATCGTCCATTTGGTAAAATAAAGTACCAACTTCTATCTGACCTGCAT
>BMAH01000028.1 GCA_014132615.1 Gammaproteobacteria bacterium | reverse complement strand
GTATAAAAATAAGCCTATTATTTTGGTATGCGGAACAGGTACAACTTCACAAAAATTGTCCACTTCTTTAAAGCAGCAAGGGTATAATACTAATGCGCTTGCTCACGGTATGCGCGCTTGGAATGAAGCTCAAATGCCTGTTATTAAGGAGTAATCATGGCTAAGGTCGTCATGTATACCAAAGCAAGCTGCCCCTATTGTGTCATGGCTAAGCAATTATTATCTTCAAAGCAAGCAGCCTTTGAAGAAATCCGCATTGATTTAGATGATAGTAAACGCGAAGAGATGATGCGGTTATCTAACCGTCGCACTGTTCCACAAATTTTTATCAACGATCAACCCATCGGGGGCTTTGACGATCTTGCCGCTTTGGAAAAGTCAGGTAAACTCGATGAGTTATTAAAGTCATAAAGTAAACAAGGAACTCTTATGTCACAGCAAGCTAATGAAGCAAACGCACCTCAATTTGAAATTCAACGCATATTTGTTAAAGATATTTCTTTTGAAGCACCTAACACCCTCCATACTTTTACTGAAGAATGGAAGCCTGAAGTTTCACTCAATTTAGAAACAAAAAGTAACCGAATTCAAGATAATATGCATGAAGTGGTGTTATCCATTACTGCAACAGTTAACAGTAATAAGAAAACCGCTTTCTTAATTGAAGTACATCAAGCCGGTGTATTTATGATTAATGGCTTTCCTAATGACCAATTACATCAAATGTTAGGTAGTTTCTGCCCAAACATTTTATTCCCTTACGCCCGTGAAGTGGTTTCCGATTTAGTCGTAAGAGGCGGATTCCCGCAATTGATTTTAGCGCCAGTTAATTTTGATGCGTTATATGCTCAGCATATGGACTCACAAAAAAGCGGTGAAGGCACAGCCAAGGCTAATTAATCTCATTAGAGGAATCATTATGGAAGGTCAATCATTGAAACCCATTGCTGTCTTAGGTGCAGGTTCGTGGGGTACAGCATTGGCCCTTTATTTGTCACGTCGCGGCCAAACGGTCAGGATATGGAGTATAGAAACAGCAGAAATTGAAGCGATGCTTGCTGATAAAGCAAATAATCGCTATCTGCCAGGCCATACTTTACCTGACACCCTGCATCCTATCGCTGATTTAGCGGAAACGTTAAACGGTATTGATGAAGTATTAGTCGTTGTGCCTTCCGTAGGATTTCGAACCACCTTAACTAATATGAAGGCCATCACTAAGACACCTATGCGAGTGATTTGCGCCACTAAAGGAATAGACACCAAAACAGGTGAATTACTAAGTCAGGTTGCAACCGATGTACTTAGTAAAGATGATCAATTCGCCGTTTTATCAGGTCCTTCTTTTGCAAAAGAGGTTGCTGCGGGTTTACCTGCTGCCGTCGTTATTGCAAGTGAGCACGATGATTTTCTTGCGCATTTAGTTAAGCGCTTTGATAGCCCTTTATTTCGTATCGATACTAGCAAAGACATTATAGGCGTAGAGACAGGGGGTGTAGTAAAAAATGTCATTGCGATTGCAACGGGTATTTCTGATGGCATGGAATTAGGTGCCAATGCGCGCAGCGCTATCATTACTCGCGGCTTGAATGAAATAATGCGCTTAGGGATTGAGTTAGGCGGCAAACAAGAAACATTTATGGGCTTATCCGGTTTAGGTGATTTAATCCTAACTTGCTCAGATGACCTATCTCGTAATAGACGATTGGGTTTAGGAATTGGTAGAGGTCAAAGTATAGAACAAGCGGAAAAAGCGATAGGCCAAGTTGTTGAAGGTAAGCGAAATGCTGAGTTAGTCGTTCATTTAGCTGAGCGCCATGGCATTAAAATGCCTATTTGTGAAACCGTATGGTCTATTCTTCAAGGCAAAGCAGACGTTAAAAAAGCCATAGAGCAAATGTTTTAAGCTGCTAATCATACATCAATTGATCTAATGGAACGGTATCGCCTTTAGGCGTGCCTTTCATTAACTCATTTAAGACATCAATCATACACATGATACGCAATACATTCGGTGTAATATCATCAAAGACCACCTGCACACCTAATAGCGCACCCTCTGATTCTTCAAATGTAGCGCCTATACCATAACCTAAACAGAGTGAGCTTAATTGATCTGCCCGTCTTGCAATACCTGGCAAAAGGCCTGTAGGTGAAAACACTTCTTCCATGGTTAAAGGGCGGCCATTCAAACTATAGTTACCGTGCATTAAACGGGCGGCTTTAATCATTTGTTGAGATAAATCAGGTGCTGGCATAATTAATACTTCCACCAAGGTTGGGCAATTTTTCTAGGTCCTGCAATATAGGCGCGTAACCAACGCAACAAACATAC
>BMAH01000027.1 GCA_014132615.1 Gammaproteobacteria bacterium | reverse complement strand
ACATAAAATGAGATAATCACGAAGTCC
Source organism: Gammaproteobacteria bacterium (assembly GCA_014132615.1). Lineage (GTDB taxonomy): Bacteria > Pseudomonadota > Gammaproteobacteria > DSM-16500 > DSM-16500 > Aquicella. Next base: position 6,151 of record BMAH01000027.1, on the reverse strand, counting down.
AAGAGTCATAACGTTTTCCGGTAATAAAAGATGCTTTCACTAAAGAAGTAATCAAGGTTAATAAAATAATAATGGCGACGGCATGATGAATCATGGCAATCCATACCGGTCTTAACCAAATAATATTTAATATGCCTAGTGTTAACTGCAGAGCGATCAATGCTAATAATAAAGTGGCGATGGATCTAAAAGCCGTATTATTCCATAAGCATAAAGTTAAAATGCCCAAGTAAGTTGCTGTCACTATAGCGCCAATTCTATGCAGCATGTGAATAGTAATTAAATCACCGTTTAAATTATGCCACTGCATGGCAGGCATTAATTGACCATTACAATAAGGTAAGTCTATGCAAGCAAGACCTGCGTAGTGGGTGCTTACCCAGCCGCCTAACGTAATTTGTGCTATTACTAAAATAAAACCTAGCCACAACCAAGGTAGTGCACGAGTACTTGCGCGTTTGATGAAAAAATCATCACGTACATGTAGGTCTAAATAAGCCCACCATAATAAACATAAAATGGATAAGCCATTCATTAAGTGGCCTAGCACAATAATCGGTTTTAAATTTTCTGTAACCGTTAATTTGCCTAATAGCACTTGAGTGCAAAGTAGTAAGATTAATCCGACGCTAATAATGATGGATTTACTATTTTTTGCTTTTTGTGAAAACAAAATAGATAACGATAAGATTAAAATTAAAATACCTTCTGCGCCTGCAAAATAGCGATGGGTCATTTCAGTCCATGCTTTTTTGATATTAACCGGCACCATAGGATATTTACTGATGGCACCTTCTAATTGCGTAGGTGTGTGTGGTGCAGTTAAGTAACCATAGCAATGCGGCCAATCAGGGCATGATAACCCGGCATCAGTTAATCTTGTGTAAGCACCGAGTAAAATAACAGTAAATGCCAATAAAAAAGTAGCTAATGCAAGCTTTACGCTGCTTCTATATTTTGTCGAAATGAACCAGTAGTGTGTCAAGAAAGAGCATCCTTATCTTAGTTAATATCGGCCCCTTAATAATTATTAGAGAGCGAATGAGAGGGGTCTCAGTTTATCTCGCCCGGTCTCGATTTAGGACGACGAATAATATCAATAAGGTGAGTGCTAAAGCAAACCATTGTACGGCGTAACCTACATGTTTTTCAGGCGGCATGATAACTATTTGCCATTCTATTTTATAGGTACCCATGGTATTTGGTTCAGCACTCAGGATGTAGGGTGCAAGTTGTGTTTTTAATAATGTGCTTAATTCACTTAGATTGATGTATTGCACACGTAAGGGTGTGGAAGTGTTAGTGTCTATTATTTTTCCTAAGGCAACATAAGTAGGCGGCTTATTGATTAAACCAGTAATAGAAACCGTTCCTATAATTGATTCAATGCTAGGTAATTGGTTTCGTGGATAAGTGGCAGGAACAAACCCTCTATCTACTAAAAAAATAAGAGAAGCATCTTTTACCTTAAAGGGGGTGTAAACTTCATAGCCTACTTGACCGTGTAATGTTTTATTATCTAGCAATAATGTGTGCTTATTTTCAAATGAGCCGACTAGAGTTGTTCTATAAAAGCGCAAGTCTTCCTCAGTATGTAATTGATTTGCTGCAAGCGGCGATTGCTGCATACGCTTTTCGTAAGAAGCTAACAACGATTTTTTTTCTGTTGCCCTAGCAAGTTGCCAGCAACCTAAGCTAGTAAAAAAAACAACAAAAATAAAAGCGAGTACGGCTAGTTTCCAATTTTTAATTCTAAAGGACATTTCTGATGCATTCCCCGTCGTATATGAATATACTTAGTCACATTTGCTATTCCCCCACGTTTGGGATGTAGGGTGTAAGGATTGTAGTGCGATGACAATAATTATCAAAGCCATCATTTTAATCTTGTTTGGATTTATTTTCTTCTCATTGGGAAGTGCTCTATATTATTTAGTACGCGGCAAAGGTGATACAGAAAAGGTCGTCAAAGCGTTAACATGGCGTATTAGTATTTCTGTTTTTTTATTTGTACTTTTATTTATCGCTTATGCGCTAGGTTGGATACAGCCACACTCACTTTAAGGAGGTTATTATGGGATTTCGTAACTTTGGCTCATTATTGCTCATTTTTTTAATCCTTATGATGGTATTTGGCACGCAACGCTTGCGTGAGATTGGCAATGATTTAGCCGCTGCCATTAGAGGCTTTAGAAAAGGCTTGCAAGAAGACGACAATCAAGAGCAGCAACAGCAACAACAAAATACGGATAAAGGTTTGTCTTCATGAACATTAGCATCAGTGAAATCCTGGTTGTTTTATTGATTGCTTTATTAGTCATCAAACCAGAGCAATTGCCTGAAGTAGCAGTTACCTTGGGACGTTTTGCTAAAGCCATACAAAATATGTTCTCTAAAGTAAAAGGCGAAATGAATAGTTTTATAGATTCAGTTGATAAGCCAGTTGAGCAAACGCGTGAAAGAAAATAGTGTACAAGCATCAGAAAAATCAGCTGGCTTACATTTTTTAATTGAATTGCGTTCACGCCTTATTTACTCGCTTATTTTTTTATTCGCCGTATTTGCCATTCTTTTATATTTTGCTAATGGCTTATACACGTTACTCGCTCAACCTTTACTGAAATTTTTACCGCAAGGGCATTTGATAGCGACACAAATTACCTCTCCGTTTTTTGTACCATTTCGCTTAGCGTTTATGGCATCCATGTTATTAGGCGTTCCCTTTTTTCTTTATCAAATGTGGATATTTATTGCGCCCGCTCTTTACGGCCATGAAAGACGTTTAGTCTGGCCATTTTTATTTCTAAGCGCAGGTTTGTTTTATGCAGGCATTGCCTTTTCTTATTTTGCTATTCTCCCAGCGCTATTTCATTTTCTTTCAGGCGTGGCGCCGCAAGGCGTGATTTTAAGTCCAGATATCAATGAGTATTTAGATTTCACTATTAAATTATTATTAGTATTTGGCGCTTTATTTGAAATCCCCATTATCATGTTATTGCTGGTTTCTGCTAATTTAGTCACCCGCGAACGTCTTATCAAAATGCGCTCATACGCCATAGTTGGTGCATTTATTTTAGGTATGCTGTTAGCACCACCCGATGTCTTATCGCAAACTTTATTAGCTATACCTATTTGGTTACTCTATGAAAGCGGCATTCTTCTCTCTCGTTTTGTGAAAAAAAAGTATGAGCAAAAAGCTGAATACTAATTTAAGCAGTGTCGTCGCTTTACTGAATGATGGTGACTATCACGATGGTACGACTATGGGTGATCAATTAGGTATTACGCGTAGCGGCGTGTGGAAAGTGATTAAGAAGTTAGAAAATTACGGTGTTAAACTCGATTCAATAAAAGGTAAGGGCTATGCCATGCTTGAACCATTAATTTTGTTGGATCCTAAGAAAATTAAAAAACAATTATATGCCAACATCGATTTAGTTTGTTTTGAAAGTGTGTCTTCCACCAATGATTATTTCGCTATAAAGCCCTTTTCCCGCGCTATAAAAGTCTGTCTTGCTGAACAACAAACAGAAGGCAAAGGCAGAATGGGACGCAAATGGCATTCACCGTTTGCGCAAAATATTTATTTATCTTGTTTATATCCTTTCCAAAAAGATATAAGCGAGTTAGCAGGCTTAAGTTTAGTGACTAGCCTTGCTATCGTAGATGCGATTAACCAACATGGCGTGAGTGGCGCTAAGGTAAAGTGGCCCAATGACATTGTTTACGATAATAAGAAATTATCCGGCACGTTAATTGAAGTCGCCGCTGAAGCGCATGGAATTAGTTATGCCACCATTGGTATAGGCATTAATGTGAATATGGTGGAAGATAAAAAAGAAATTTCTCAGTCATGGACATCGTTACGTAAAATTCTTAATCAATATATAGACCGTAATGAGCTATGCATTTCACTCATTAATAATTTATTAACCTATTTGCAGCGATTCGAAGCGAAGGGATTTGAGGTATTTGTAAATGAATGGATGCAGAAAGATAGCTTAATGAAAAGAGCCATTGCTCTGAAAGTAGGCAATCAAACTATTGAAGGTAAAGTTGTCGGAATTAATGAGCAAGGTCATCTTTTGCTAAAGCTAAAAGATGGCAGCACTCGTGCATTTTCATCGGGCGATACATCAATCATTAAAGATGCGTAAACTTGCATGCACTATGAGTGCATGCAAGCGCAGAGTATTACTTGGCTTTTTTATCATCACTACCATCTGTAACAGTGATAGTGCCTATGCTATCTGATATATCAGTAAACTGATAATAACCTTCTTCCATGAATTGAGCGATGCTCATGGTGACTGAGTAAGTATAATTACCAGGCTCTGCAAACGTAGTTTGCACAACAGGCTCATTTATTCCATATGCACCGCTGTTAGCATCAAGTTGCATTTCATCAGTGTGAAAAGTGCAATTATTAACGCCAGGCGCTGAATCCACACAAACAGTAGTCATTGCCAAATACATTTGAGTTTCTGGTGAGAGGTTTGCAATACCGAACAATCCTAGTCCTGAAATATCAGCTACTTTATTTGCTGCAACAGTAATGGGAGTACTTATGCTTGCAACATAAGTGGATTGATCAGATGTTTTTATGTGTTGTGTAGTGAGAGCTTGTTTGATCATGTCTAAACGTTTTTTAATGCTAGCTAATTGCTTACCATCGTGCTTGATAGCAAAACCCTTGGTGTTAGGGGTAGTCCATTCCTTGCTAGATAATAATTTCCCATTTTTGATTTCTACTGCATAAGATTGAGCAGTTAATAGGCTTAATAATGAGAGTGTAAATAATTTTCCTTTCATGCTTTTCTCCATTGTTATCATTTTTTAACCCGAATGAGCGTAAAGAAGTTAATAAGCAGAGTCAATTTTAATTTTTTATGAATAAATACTAAGGGCAGCCGCTTATCTCTAATGTTATAGTAATTTTTTAAGGAAAGAATAGCCGTAAGGAGTTGTCATGATGATGCGTAGCCTTGCTTTTATTTCTCTTATGATTTTCCTATTCCCTTCCCATGCTTTTGCAGCTAATGCTTATGTGAGCAATGCAAGAGACAACACCATTAGCGTTATTGATTTAGCAAGTAACAAAGTGGTTACTAATTTGCCTGCAGGCGCGCTACCACATGGTTTAACACTTTCACTGGAGAAACATTTTTTATACGTCACCAATAGTGGTTCAGCAACCGTCAGTATTTTTGATATTAGCAATAATCAAAAAGTATCAGACATTACTGTTGGCAGTGAGCCCCAAGAATTAGCACTGACACCCGATCAGAAAAGTTTATTAGTTACGGCGCAAGATGCTAATAAGCTGGTATTTATAAACACAGATACTAATAGTATAGAAAATAAATTGTCTATTCCAAGCGCAAACCCTTTAGCTTTAGATGCAGCCCATCAATTAGCAATAGTCGGTTCACAAGAACCAGATAGATTTGGATTGGTGTTAGTTAACCTAGCAAAGAAAACGATTAAACAGCAATTATCATTAATTATGGCACCAACCAACATTAAAATTAGCCCGGATGGTAATACCTGGTATGTTACATTAGCTGGTGTGGACGCGATAGAAGCTTGGGATGCCAACAAGCTTAAACTAATAAAACGCATACCCACTGCCCATTCCCCCTACGCTATTGCTTTTACCCACAATGGCCAGCAAGGCTTAGCAACCAGCCAAACCATTGGCGTGTTATATATCTTCAACACAAAAACAAACAAAATCACCCACAAAATTCCTGTGGGCGATCAGCCGCATGCTATTGCTATTTCTCCAGATGATAAATTTGCTTACGTGGTTAACGAGGCATCTAACGATGTGTCGGTTGTAGATTTAGCAACTAAGAAAATCGTCAGTACGATTGCGGTGGGGAATGGGCCTAGGGATATTGTGATTGGGTAGGAGAGTGGATTCGCCAGTTAATTTTTTAACTGGCGAATAAGCATCAATTGTCATATGTGTCTATTAGGCAATCATCACTGTGAATAGTAGGCATAGGCTTGCCATGTCTAAAGTGAGCGTGCTATGAATTTTAATTATTTAAAAAACAAAAATTTATATTATTATTTGCCCAAGTTCTCAATTTTAAGATTGCTTTTGTTAAAATATAAAACCCCTGTAAATCCAATAATGGTGCTA
>BMAH01000026.1 GCA_014132615.1 Gammaproteobacteria bacterium | reverse complement strand
GTCTAAAATACGCTCTAGTTTATTATTTATTGTCACTTTAGCAGATCCTCAATTAAAGCCTAGCTTTAAATTTGAAATGCTAAGCTTTTTAGCGCCTGCACTTCCAGCAACAGCTTTAGCAGCGCTTAACGCTAAGTTTCCAGAAGCAATGGAAAGTATAGTTAAAAATACACAAACCTATATCACAGGCATAGCTGTATTTTTCTTCTTAATGCAATTAGCTAAAAATACATTAGACGAGCATCCAGAAGATTTTATGGCTCACGTCATGTGTTATGCATTAATCGCCTTTCCTACTTTGTTAGAAGCTGGCGTATTTGCTTTTAACTTTGTAAAAAATAAATTTAGCAAATCAGATTCACTGGAAGCAGAACCAGGGCAAGCTGAAGCAACAGTTAAAGTAGATAGAGAAGATTCTATGGAAAACGAAATGAGGGAATTTTATAAAATTCCCTCTTCTACTTCTACCTCTTCGAACCGATATACTCCGGAAGAAGAATTAGCAGAAGCACTTGCAGCAACTGCCATTACCATGAGCGAGCCTGCTAAAGAAGAAGTAAAAGATAAAGGGAAAGATAAGGAAGAGAGCAAATTTGTATGGAGAATAACAAATAAAACTTCTAAGCATCCTAGTAGCGCTAAGCATCCTAGCTCGCTATTTGCTAAAAATGTAAATCAGGCCTCTACATCGTCAAGTAATGATAGTGATCTAAAACCTAAAGGATCCATCAATTAATCTTAGCCAATAAAAAAAGCGATAAGGCCAAAAACCTTATCGCTTTCCTTTTTACTAAAACGTAAAACTAATTAACCATTCACACAAGTTAAGCAAACACCGTCTACAAATACCGCAACATAATCTGCTTTTACTTGAGCAGGAATAGGCATTTGATTACCTGGTAACGTTTTGAAGTGGAATTCTAATTTGTCTTTACCTGCTTTATAGATAGGCTTGGTTAATACGATAGAATAGGCATTAGGTAGTAAATCTTTTTCACCCTTACCATGTCTATTTAATACAACCGCTTCTATCACGGCATTTGGCGCAGACTTACTAAAACCACCGGTCTTCCATAAATCTACGAATTTCGTGGTTTCCATTTGACCGCTTACACGATTAGGTCTATCCGCTAAGTAGATAATATGGGGACTCACGCCCTTCAATACTAAGGTACCTTCTTTGCCATTACCCTTGATAGAGGCATCGTTTGACAAGATCACAAAGGACGCTTGTAAGCGATTATCAGGAGAAGTAGGGGTTCCGCCGTAAACAAGGCTATTACCCATCAAAGCAAAGGTTAATAACGCAGCAACCATCTTTCTCATTTTTACACCTCGTTTTTTACTATAATATTTTAGGTTTATTATAACGGTCGCTTATTAACATTCCCTTAAAGCAAGAATATAGTCGTAAGCCTTCCATCCAGCGAATTTCTGTGTAAAATATGCCATCTTGTCCTGGTCGCGGGGCAAGTTTTATTTATCTTATAAAGTGGAGTTACATATGGCATCGATTAAAAAGTTTGAACTCGAAGCAGCTGTTCGCCACGATATGGGGAAAGGTGCGAGCCGCCGCCTACGTCGCGAAGAAAAAGTTCCAGGCGTTGTATACGGTGGTGGTAAAGACCCAGTTTCCCTTACTATCGAGCATAAGCTCATTTCTAAGTCATTGGAAAATGAAGCATTTTACTCTCATATTCTATCCTTAAAAACAGGATCAGACAGTGAGCGTGTGATTCTTAAAGATGTGCAAAGACATCCTTTTAAGCCACGCATTATGCACGTTGACTTTCAACGCGTTAGAGCTGACGAGAAATTGCACATGCATATCCCATTACACTTCACAGGTGAAGAAGCAGCCCCAGGCGTTAAAGACGGTGGTTCTGTCTCTCACATCATGAGTGACGTGGAAATATCTTGCTTACCTGATAACTTGCCAGAATTCATTTCAGTTGATATCTCTGACATGCAGCTTAACCAGATCAAGCATTTATCTGATTTAAGCCTACCTCAAGGTGTTGAGCTCGTCGCTTTAGCACACGGTGATGACAAAGCAGTTGTCTCTATACACATCCCACGTGTAGAAGAACCTGAAGAAATCCCAACTGAAGCCCCTGTTGCTTCTGAAGTACCTGCTATTGCTCAAAAGAGTGACAGCGAACCTAAGGATAAGGAATAACTTCCTTGTAACAATAGCCATGCCAGTGAAAACTGGCCTGTGCAATTGTGTATCATCAAACACTGTCATGCCAGCGAAAGCTGGCATCCAGGTTAAGTAGTCTTTGGATACCAGCTTTCGCTGGCATGACAATAAATAAGCAAGGTTCAAATTGATTACCCTCGTAAAACCACATTTCTGTCTTGCATAGGGAGTTACAGTGTCTGCCATTCAACTAATCGTAGGCTTAGCAAATCCTGGAAAAGAATACGTGGATACAAGGCATAATGCAGGTGCTTGGTTTGTAGAAGAAGTGGCACAAGAAGCAAATGCGTCTTTAAAGCTAGATAAAAAATATCACGGATTGTATGGCTTTGCGAAATTGCATCAGGCTGCTTGCCATTTATTAATACCCACTACATTTATGAACTTAAGCGGGCAATCTGTGAAAGCATGCGCGAGTTATCACAACCTTTCGCCCGATTCAATTTTAGTCGCTCATGATGATATTGATTTACCTACCGGCGTAATCAAACTAAAGTTTGACGGCGGTGACGGTGGGCATAATGGATTAAAAGATATTATTCGTCATTTACACACTAAACAATTTTATCGTTTACGCATAGGTGTAGGAAGACCCGCCCAAGGTGAAGATGTAGCAGATTATGTGCTACATAATCCTTCAAAAGCCGAGCGTAAATTAATCGATGAAAATATTATACGCGCTCAAAGCGTTCTACCTTTTTTATTTGCAGGCGAAATGCAAAAAGCAATGCAAGCCTTGCATACGGAGACTTAAACTATGGGTTTAAAATGCGGCATTGTTGGTTTACCTAATGTCGGTAAATCCACCTTATTTAATTGCTTAACTAAAGCAGGCATTCCTGCTGCTAATTATCCTTTTTGTACTATTGAACCTAATGTGGGCATTGTTCCTGTACCGGATGCCCGTTTAGATAATTTAGCAAAGATTGTTAATCCAGAACGTATCATGCCAACCACCGTGGAATTTGTTGATATCGCAGGTATTGTGAAAGGCGCATCACAAGGTGAAGGGCTAGGGAATAAATTTTTATCTCACATACGTGAAACTGATGCAATTATTCATGTGGTGCGTTGTTTTGAAGATGAAAATGTCACCCACGTTGCAGGTAAAGTTTCTCCTGCTAGTGATATTGAAGTCATCAATACTGAACTTGCACTTGCTGACCTAGAAACCGTAGATCGTGCATTATTGCGTGTACAAAAGGCAGCAAAATCGGGCGATAAAACAGCTGTCATTGAGCAAGGTATTTTAGAGCGAATTAAAAAACAATTAAATGAAGGTAAACCTGCGCGCGCTTTAGATTTTACCAAAGAAGAAAAACCTTTATTAAATTCTTTTCATTTACTAACACTAAAACCGACTCTCTATGCTGCAAATGTCGCAGAAAATGGGTTTACTAATAATGCATTATTAGATGAAGTTCAAAAAATTGCGGCTGCCGAAAAATCACAAGTCGTTACGATTTGCGCAGCAATAGAAGCAGACATTGCTGAATTAGATGAAGAAGAAAAAGCCGTATTTTTATCTGAATTAAACTTAACTGAACCTGGATTAAATCGCTTAATTCATGCAGGTTATAAATTATTAAACTTAGAAACGTATTTTACCGCTGGTGAAAAAGAAGTACGGGCCTGGACCATTCCAGTCGGCGCATCTGCACCACAAGCAGCCGGTGTGATACATACGGATTTTGAAAAAGGATTTATACGTGCAGAAGTGATTTCCTACGCTGATTTCATTCGCTATAAAGGTGAAGCTGGCGCTAAAGAAGCAGGGAAATGGCGCTTAGAAGGAAAGGAATATACGGTTCAAGATGGCGATGTTATGCATTTTAGATTTAATGTTTAATTAATAATAACCTTGATGTGTGCTTACGCATACATCAAGGTTACAGTTCTAAATATTATAATTTTGGTATAAAAGAAATTATAGCCCTTGCAACGCGATCATCCCAATCTTGCTTGAGCACTTTACAACTTTCCCACATTCCCATTTTTGCATTATGCGTCTTAAGAACCTCCACTGCTTCTTCTCTTCTCTTGCAAATAGATTGGAATAACACACTTTTATTTTTTTTATTATAACCAGCATTAAAATCGACGCCATGCTCTTTTAAAACTGACAATACTTCTTGTAAATACTTTTGCTGATATTTAGTTGCGTAATACACTGTGGAAGTGTCAGGTTTAGCACCCAATTCGATTAATTTTGTTACAACGGCAGCTGAGCAATAGGCAGCTGCGATATTTAAGTAAGACATACCTTTCTTGCCATGCGGTGTTACCACATCTACAGAAGCATTAAAATCAATATTTTCTTCTAAACTACTCTTAAGAGCTTCATGCAATTTAAACAATCTAATATCTTTATTATCAAAATGAGCCCTTGTATTTTCAAGACATTGGCTACCTAATATATCCGTATATTCTGCTTTAATTGCATCTAAGGTTTCCTGAAGAGGATGAACATCATCTGCTATTTCTTTATTACGACTGTCACTTCTTTGCATAGTTATAATCCTTTTAAAAATTTATAATTGTTATCTGTGTTATGGCATAATTCCGTAAATAGCATCTC